>JAEEJP010000007.1 GCA_016281925.1 Methanomassiliicoccaceae archaeon | reverse complement strand
GAGTTCTCGTTCCACAGGTCCTTGAACAGGTTGTCCATCTTATGGAGAACCGACCAATCGTTCTTCGCCGTCACGATGCAGGTTTTCGTCCTCATCTCGAGCCTGCTGTCCTTGAGGATCCTGAGGATGCTGAGCTCGTGGTCGGTGGTCACGGACAGCTTCGACGCATAGCGGCGGCAGGCGATCATCACAGCCTCCTCATTATCCACGTCGATGTCCTTCATGATCATCCTGGCCAGCTTGGAATAGTTGATCAGGCCTTTGGAGACGCAATCCTTAATGCTGGGGTGCGCGTCTATGTAGATGCGCGTTTTCTCCGCGAGGCTCTCGCTGAGCACGTTCTTCGACATGCGGGAGTGATTGTTTTATTTTGTATATATGAGTTCCAATTGAGACATTTCTAAAGCCAAAAGGTCTGCTGCAATAGCATGAGGTCAGTTTACGGCCCGGATCGGTTTTCAGGCGCCAGAATGTATGGATGTGGACATCAAATATCGGCGGTTCAGAATATAATGACGGGGGATCCCCCCGCCGAAACGGTTTCAGACCACTTTGACGACAGGAGTCCCGTCCTGGGCGAGGACCACCTGGACGCCGCTCATGTTCTTCAGGTTCTCGTAGAGGATATACTTCAGATATGCTTCGTCGCTGTCGAAGGATTCGCGGACCTTGTCGACGGCGGCTTTGCTGGCTTCCGCCTCGACCTGTATGCGCTCGAGATCGATCTGGGCCTTCTCCAGCTGCTGCTGGGCGATGAGCTTCTGCTCGACGGCCTCGCTCATGGCTCTCGGTATGCGCATCTCGCGGATGATGACCTTATCCACCACTATGCATCCGTCGCATCTGTCCATTATCTGGTTGGACAGGTTGCTGGTGATGGCGGATTCCACGTCGGATCTCTTGTCCGAGATTATCTCCAATGCGGTGTAATTGACGCAGGTGAGCCTGGGGACGGATCTGACCTCCTGGTGCAGGATGGTTATCTTCCAGTCCTCTCCGTACTCGAGACGCAGTTTTTTGATCATTTTCTCCGGGATATGGAAAGTGACGGCGATGTCCATGTCTATGACGAGGCTGTCCTTGGTCAGGACGGAGATGCCTCCGACGATGTCGATGTCGTCGTCATATCCGATGTATTCGACGGTCTGCGTATTGTATCTGATGTTCTCGACGGCGGCGAGAGCGTATCTGGGATCCATGTGCCATCCTTCGTCGATGACTTCGCCTATGTTCCCCGCAGGGCTGTTGACGACGACGCCTTTCTCTCCCGCCCCGACCTGCACGAAAGACATGCTGGCCACGAAGAGGACTATTATGAGAGCTATGATTCCGAGGGCCGCGCCGGTTTTGGACCCGTTTTTCTTGGCCCTGATGCCGAACGCTATGCAGGCGACCGCCAGAACGGCGCCGATGACGAACGGGACTATCCCGAGCATCACGCTGGACCCGACCAATATTATGCTTGCCAAGCACAGGATGGGGGCCAGCTTTGACAATTCGAAGCTGTCCATGCGGATCGGAATGGGATCCCAGCATTAATCTGTATGCGCAGGAAACTGAAATCAGCATCCGCAGACGGCCAGATCGGAGATCGGACACCCTCCGGCGTACATTTCCATGCATTTTTTTGTGCATTCCCTGCACCGGCTGAATCTGCGCTCGGCCTCTGCCGGATCCCCGTAGGATTTCCAGCATCCGGAGCAGACGCAGGAGCCCCCGCCATATCTCATGAAGCCTTCCACATCCGCGAGAGGGTATCCGAGGAAGATGCCGACTTCATGCGGCATGCCGATCTCGGCGAATCTGGAGCGGAGATGCCTCAGATAACCTGCGGAATCCGCCCCACCGTATCCGTAATCCCCGAGGAACTTCCTGACTCCGGCGCCGGAAAGCGTCTCTGACAGCAGCTCCGGACGGTAAGCGTACACCAGAAGGGCGTCCGGCTCCGAACGGAGGGCCATGACGAATACCCCGCAGGAACGGAGCGCCCTGTTGATGGAGCGCAATCCCGCCATGATTTCGGAAGGAGGCGCGCACATCCTGAACATGCTGCCGCATTTTATTCCCGCCAGGGTGGGGGCACAATGCCTGATTACCCGCTCTTCCAGCGTGCATGCGCATCCGTTCCGGCATCCGCGATGGGTGGCGGCATCTGTTTCCATATTTAGGCATAATTAAATTATGATATTTATATTTAGGTAAACCTAAAATTATGACACCTATGGTTTAAGCGGGCCGCGCATACGGCATCGCATGAGACTCACGGATGCGCATCTGCATCTCCACGACGGGATTCCCGCCGGATCGTATCCCGATGCGGATTCGCTCGAAAGATTCGTGTCATGCACCGCGAGACCCTGCGAATGGCACCCTTCGGACGGGGATCCGCGCGCGGTGGAATCGTTCGGGGTGCACCCATGGTATTGCCCGGAATGGACGCGGGAATCAGAGGACGAGCTCCGCCGGATCCTGGACGGCGATCCGAGCGCCCAGGTTGGCGAAATCGGGCTGGATTCCAAGAGGGGAACGGTGGCGGACCAAATGCCTGCGTTCATCGGGCAGCTCCGGATGGCTTCCGAAATGGAGCGCATAGCATCGATCCATTGCATCGGATGCGAGGACAGGATCCTCGAAGCGTTAAAAGCCAATGGGAAAGGGTGCAGATGCGTTATCATGCATTCATTCTCGTCAGAAAGCTACGCCAAACCATTCGCCGGGCTGGGATGCATGCTGTCTGTGAACCCCCGCATACTGAAACGCTCCGAGATCAGGCTGAAACGCTTTTTCGCCTCTGTCCCGCTGGACAATCTCCTTCTGGAGAGCGACGCGCCGAATTGCCCGAAGGATTTCGCCGGGATGGGGGATTTCGCCGCGAAGATAGCCCCATTCTACGGGATGGAGGCTGAGGAACTATGCGACATCGTATGCCGCAATTTCCGGAGGTCGGTGCATGGCCGAGAACATCAGCGCAAGAACCGAAATCCTGATCGGAAAGGAGGGCGTGGAAAAGCTGAGGGAAGCTTCGGTCATCCTCTGCGGATGCGGCGCTGTAGGAGGGTATGCATTCGAAGGCCTTGTCCGCGCCGGCATCGGGCATATACGCGTGGTGGACAAGGACGTATTCTCGGAGAGCAACATGAACAGGCAGATCCTGGCGACCAAGGATACCATAGGCATGCCGAAGACGGAAGCCGCGAGAAGACGCGCGCAAAGCATCAATCCTGATGCCAAGATAGAGACAATGGATGCCCTCGTCTCCGAAGAGACCATCCCGGAGATCCTCAGCGGGGATTTCGATGTCCTCATCGATGCGATAGACACTGTTAGGATGAAAACAAGGCTGCTCCAAGCCGCCTGCGAGGCCGGGATCCGCACCTTCTCATCGATGGGGGCCGCGCTTCACATGGACGCCGGCGCCGTCCGCATATCCCCGGTGATGGGATCCAGGGTTTGCCCCATGGCTTCCCGCGTCAGAGCGTCGCTGAGAGGTTTCGACGCATCGAATATAACATGCGTCTATTCCGAGGAGAAACCGATCGCCGTGCCGGATTCCAGGGACGAATTCGGGAAAAGCGTCCTCGGCTCCATGCCGACGATCCCGGCGATATTCGGAATGACTCTGGCCAACGAGGCAATAAAATACCTTCTGAGCAGATGAGACTGGGGGCCCGGACCCCCATTTTCTCATGCGTGCCTTATCCCTGTGGCTTCCGAGATGTCTTTGCTGACTGTGCAGAGATCGCTCTTGGAAAGGCCGTGGATGTCGTCATGCCCGGTGACGCGGGCGAAGGTCCTGAGCTCGGATGCCATCGCGCAGAGGAAATTGGCCACCCTCTGGGCCCCGGCTCCGACGTCGAGACGGTCCTCGAGCTCCGGATCCTGGGTGGCGATGCCCATCGGGCACTTGCCTGAGCCGCATATCCTGTATCTCTGGCATCCCAGAGCCATCAGTGGAGCGGATGCCATCGCAACTGCGTCGGCGCCCATGGCGATCGCCTTGGCCACATCCCCGCTGGTGCGGAACCCTCCGGTGATTACCAGCTCCTGATCCATACCGTGGGAATCCATGTATCTTCTGGCTCTGGCCAGAGCGTAGACGGTAGGCACCGAGGACGATTCCCTCAGGAATTTGGGCGAGGACCCGGTGGCGCCGCCGCGGCCGTCGATGGTGATGAAATCGCACCCGGATTCCGATATGAACTTCAGATCGTCCTCTATATGTCCGGCGGAGATCTTCACCCCTACCGGAAGGCCGCCGCTCCTCTCGCGGAGCATGTCCGCCAGCGCTTTGAGGTCGCCGGGGCTGTCGATGCCCGGGAATCTGGACGGGCTCTGGATATCTTTACCTGCGGATTTGCCGCGCATGACGGCGATTATGTCCGTGACCTTGTCGCCGGGGAGATGCCCGCCCATGCCGGGCTTGGTCCCCTGGCCGATCTTGATCTCGATGGCATGGGAGTTCCTCAGGGTCTGGGAATCGAAAGAATACATGTTGGGCGCGAGCTCGAATATGTACCTGTAGGAAGAGACCATCTCGTCGTAAAGAGCTCCTCCTTCTCCGCTGCACATCGCCGTCTTCGCCATGGCGCTTCCCTTGGCCAGAGCTATCTTCGCCCTGCCGGAAAGGGCCCCGAAGGACATGTGGCTGACGAATACCGGGCTTTCCAGCACCATAGGACGTTTCGCCTTCTTCCCTATGACCGTCCTCAGAGAGACTTCGGCGCCGTCGTCCAGCGGGAAATGGGAGAGCTGCGCTCCCAGGATCAGGATGTCATCGAACTTCGGCACCGGCATCAGGGTATCCATGGCGCCCGATATGCTCCTGCCGGTGAGGGCCATCTCATGGATGTCGTCCATCGCTCCGCCGTCGCGCCTGACCAGCTCCGGCGGAATGGCGAGGGACGGCCTGCGCTTTTCCTTCTCCCCGGATGCAGCTTCGTCTTCCGGCTCCGCGGCCGATGCGTCGCCGACCCTGCTGAACTCGCTCTTCGGCGACCCGCACAGGGGGCACTTCCAATCGTCGGGAAGGTCATCGAACCTGACGGATTCCTTGCTCTCGTCGTATATCTCCCCGCATACGCCGCATTTGTATATGCCCGGGACCCAATCCGGCTCTCCGGCCGGCTCGCCGACTTTTTTGAAGGCACTTTTAGGCGAACCGCACAGAGGGCAAACCCAATCGTCGGGAAGATCCTCGAATCTGACCGGCTCCACGCTTTCGTCGTATATCTCGCCGCAGACACCGCATTTGTAGACTGCCATGATACCGCATGGGAATCGGGCTTTAAACGGTTTCACAGCGGAATTCGGCCTGCGATGTCCCAAAAACCTGTGCGGTCCCCGTAATCCTGCCGGAGACGGGACCTGTACTGCCTGAATGCCTTGGCTCCTCCGGGCTCGTTCTTGGATACGGACTCCAGGAACGCCAGAAAAGAGGCGGCCTGGCGGTAGGAATCCGTGCGCCCTTCCCTGAGGATGGTTTCGAGGGCCGATCCGGCGGCCTTCCTTGCGCATGCCCCCTGCCCCGAATTCCCGATCGCCCTGATTACCTTGGCAACATCGGAGCCTTCCGGCAGCGAGAAACCCCTGGATTCCAGATAAGAAAGGACCTCCTCCTGCATGCCGTTTCTGGCCAGGAAAGAAAGCGCTGCATCGTCTGCTCCGCCGCGGAGCCTCTCTTCGGCCACCAGGCGCACGAGCTCCTCCCTGCTTTTCCCCGAGGACATCGCCGCTTTCAGAGCATATTCGCTGGGCTCGCGGACGAGGTTCTCCATCTCTATGCGGCGCATGGATCCTGCATCCCCGACGATCCTGAATGCCTCGTAGGCGGCGTTCCTTCCTTTGGCGTCCATTTCGCTTATGTCAGGAAGCATGCCCAGGATGCGCGGAGCTTCCGACGCCTTCCCTTCGGATGCAAGCCTGCGGACAGACTCCAGAACAGCCTCCGGCCTGCTCTCGCCCGATGCCACGTATTCCTCGTACCTGCCTAGGGCGAGATAGACGTCCCTGATGGCCGGCTCCCCGGGATGGGCATCCGCCAGCTCCCCCAGAATCTCCGGATCCAGCTCGCCGATGAGATCCCTGGCCCATGCGCAGCCCTCGGACGAAACGGCGTCCCAGACCGCATCGGCGGGGGACGAACGGAGATCGAGGGATGCCTTCTCTTCCCATCTCCGGTCCGGCCAGACGAAAGCCCCTTCCGATTCCAGGCGGAAGCATTCGCCCATAAGCCGGGAATACAGGCGCAGCCTCTCTCCGCTGCCGCCGATCTCCGAGAAAATCGTCCCGCAGATGGCGTCGACGTCGTCGGAAAGGCTTTCCGAATCCGGATCCAGGCGGAAAATCGCGGCCGTTATGCGCTCCGAATCGCTCTCCCGGATGCGGTCAGAAACGGCGGACGCATGGGCGCAGGAATCCGAGCGGCATGAGAAGCAGTATGACGACGAACCGTCCGAAACCACTCTGGCCTCCGTCCCGTCGGATCCGGCGGCCGAAAATCCGAGGATGCCTTCCAACGGGCAGGGCCTGACGCGCATATGATCATCTCCTCCCCGAGCGGTCGGCGACGAATCCTCTGACGTTAGTCTCGACTATGTCCGCGCACCATGACAGGCGCCTGTCGATGTCCTCGCCCCAGAAGCGGATGACCACCCAGCCCTCTCTCCTGAGAGCCTCGTCGACCTCCGCGTCCCGCTCTATGTTGCGCTCGATCTTCGGGATCCAATAATCTCTGTTGGAC
This sequence comes from Methanomassiliicoccaceae archaeon, assembly GCA_016281925.1. GTDB lineage: Archaea > Thermoplasmatota > Thermoplasmata > Methanomassiliicoccales > Methanomethylophilaceae > Methanoprimaticola. Next base: position 12,925 of record JAEEJP010000007.1, on the reverse strand, counting down.
TTTATCGTCTCTTTCCTTTCCTCCCAATCGCGGCCGTGCCAGAACTCGGAATCGCAGAATACGGCGATCTTCGCGCCCGGGAAAGCGATGTCCGGAGTGCCTTGGATGCCGCGGCAGTTCTTTCTGTAGCGGAGGCCCCGGCTCCAGAGCTCCCTCCTCAGGGCAAGTTCGATGCCAGTATCCTTCCCTCTGATGCGGGACATATTGTAATGGATCTGCTCGGGAGTCTTCTTCACGGGACAGGAATCCTGCGGCGCGTATAAACGGATTGCCGGAGCCCGGGCGGCGGCCATGTTCTCCCCGGGGCTGCCGGCATCGGACAGAAAAGCGTCCTACCCATCGCGACCTTTTATATCAAATAAGCATAGCCCGGACAGAACCGGCGGGCTAGATACACCCGTCCGGAGGGACTGACGATGATAAAGCAGATCCAACCTGTATACAACGGCACCAAGCTGGAAAAGGATGTCCAGGAGAAATGGAGATCCGAAAAGGCGTACGAAAAGACCAAGGCGCTGCGCGCGGAAGGCGAGAGATTCTACTTCGTCGACGGCCCGCCCTATACCACGGGCCACATCCACCTGGGGACCGCTTTCAACAAGACGATCAAAGACATCCTCATAAGATACTGGAGGATGAACGGATACAACGTCCGCGACGTCCCCGGCTTCGACATGCACGGGCTCCCCATCGAAGTCCAGATGGAGAAGCTCCTCGGCATCCACTCCAAGAAAGAGATAGAGGAGATGGGCATAGACAAGTTCGTCGCCGCCTGCGACGAGCACGCCCACAAGCTCCACGCCGAGATGACCGAGGAGTTCAAGCAGCTCGGGGCATGGTTCGACTGGGACAACCCCTACCAGACGCTCAAGCCGGAGTACATAGAGTCCGCGTGGTGGACGCTCCGGCGCGCCTACGAGAGGGGGCTGCTCAACGCATCCAGCAGGGTGGTCACCTGGTGCCCCAGATGCGAGACCGCCCTCGCCGAGGCCGAGATCGAGTACTGGGACGAGACCGATCCCTCGGTCATGGTCAGATTCCCCCTGACGGACGGGAGCGCGTCGCTTCTGATATGGACCACCACCCCCTGGACCCTCGCGTCCAACATGGCGGTGGCCGCGCACCCCGACTTCGAATACGCCAGGGTGAGGATGAGCGGAGAGAAAGGGTCAGAGACCGTCATAATCCTGGCGTCCCAGGCCGAATACGTCATGAACGCCGGCGGATACGAGAGATTCGAGATACTCTCAAAGATGACCGGCAAAGAGCTGGAAGGCCTCGGCTACGTGCCCCCGTTCGAGCTCGAAGGAGTGAAAAAGAACGAGTGGACTTTCAAAGTGGTCAACGCCGAATACGTGGAGCAGGACAACACCGGGCTGGTGCACACCGCTCCCGGGCACGGTCCGGACGACTACGAGACCGGGAAGAGATACGGCATGGAGCCTTTCTGCCCGGTGGCGGAGAACGGCAGATACACCGACGAATTCCCGCTTCTGGCCGGGAAGAAGGTCAAGACGATCAACGAGGACGTCATAAAATACCTCGCCGAGACCAAGGATGCCATCTACAACGTCGCGAAGATCAAGCACAGGTACGGGCACTGCTGGAGATGCAAATCCCCGATCATCTACAGGAACACCCGCCAGTGGTTCGTCAAGATCCCGGAGATCAAAGAGGAGATGCTGGCCGAGATCGACCGCGTCAAGTGGGTCCCCGACTGGGCGGGCTCCACCAGGGAAAGGAACTGGGTCGACGGCGCCAGGGAATGGTGCATCTCCCGCCAGAGGTACTGGGGGATACCCATACCCGTCTGGGAATGCGGATGCGGCGCCAAGAAGGTGGTCGGCCAGTACGCCGAGCTCAGGGAAGGCGAGGGATACGCCGAAGGCATGAACCCCCACCGGCCCTGGATCGACGGCGTGACCTTCAGATGCCCGGAGTGCGGGAAGACCATGCATAGGGTCCCCGACGTCCTCGACGTCTGGTTCGACTCCGGCGTCAGCGCCTGGGCGCAGCTGGGATACCCCCACCACAAAGAGGAATACGACAGATGGTGGCCGCCGAGATTCATCGTGGAGGCCCACGACCAGACCCGCGGATGGTTCTACTCCCAGCTCGGGGCCGGATGCATATCGATGGACCGCGCCCCTTACGACGAGGTCATGATGCACGGATGGGTCCTGGATCCGAAAGGGCAGAAGATGTCCAAATCCAAGGGGAACGTCATCAATCCTCTGGACCTCATCAACGAGGTCGGCGCAGACTCCATGAGATTCTATCTCATAAGGTCCAACGCCCCCTGGGAGGACACCCCGTTCCAGAAGGAGGGCCCCAAGAACGCCAGGAAAGTCCTGAACACCCTCTGGAACGTCGTCAACTTCGCGTCCACCTACATGGTCCTGGACAGGTACGATCCCGAGGAGCACCCTCTGGAGAAGGTCATGCCGCACCTCCGCGACGAGGACCTCTGGATGATCTCCAGGACCGAGAAGATGAAGGCCGAGGTCACAAAATACCTGGAGTCCAGGGAGCTCCACAAGGTCGCCAGGACGCTGGAGGACTACATAATGGAGGACCTCTCCAGATGGTACGTCTGCCTGGTCAGGGACAGGTCCTGGTCGGAAGACGAGGACTCGGAGAGCGACAAGATCGCCTCCTACTTCACGCTCCGCTACGCCATAATGAACACCACCCTGACTCTGGCGCCGATCGCACCCCACATAGCCGAGGTCATCTACGGCAGCATGGGCGGGAAGAAGGCCTCCGTGCACATGGAGGACTGGCCGGAATGCGACTCTTCCCTCATACGCGAGGACATCGAGCGCAGCATGTCCCTGACAAAGAGCATAGACGAGATCGTCGCCTCCGAGAGGGCGAAGGCATCCTACAACCTCAGATGGCCTCTGCTCAGGATACTCGTCCGCGGGAAGGAGGAAGGGACCAACGACGACGTGAGAAGGTTCGGGGATGTGCTGTCGTCCCAGTCCAACGTCAAGGAAATCGTCTATCTGGCCCCCGGAGAGGAGACTCCCGGATCGGATAAGATGGCGGCGGCCGAATTCGACGGCGGGGACGTGTTCATAGACTTCACGGTCACGCCCGAGATAGAGGCGGAAGCCCTCGCCAGAGAGGTCATCAGAAGGATCCAGCAGATGCGCAAGGACATGAAGCTGAAGGTAGAGCAGTGCATAAACTGCGACCTCATGACCGACGAGTTCCACGGGACGCTTCTGGAGCAGTGGAAGGACGCCATCGCATCGGAGGTCAGGGCCGAAAGGCTCAGCATCACCGACAGCCCCGCCGGGACCGCCGTCAAGGAATGGGAGTTCGGCGGCAAGACCGTGACCATAGGGATATCGCCCATTGAATGAGGGGACGGGCTCCGGCCCTCCCCGAACATCTTTTCCCGGAAGCTCTGCTTCGCTACGAATTTCGAAGAAATCCTAATGATTTATCAAGATATTAGATTATTACTACGAAATTCGTAAAATATACTCAAACATCTTATATTCTCGCATGAGTTTCCGCAAAACCATCTCAACCTCCCGGGATCGGGGGGCCAAGGGGGATTCCCAATCTCAAAAGTACAGCCGCTGACCGCATACAAGGCGGGAGCCATCATCTTCATAATACTGTTCGTCCTGCTGCTGGCTTTCATGACCACCGGCCCGGTGGATGAGGGAAGCAGATTCAAAGGCACGATCTGGGCTCTGGCACCGCCTCTGGTGGCCATCATACTGGCGCTGATCACCAAGGAAGTCTATTCATCCCTGTTCGTAGGGATCGTGATAGGCGCGATCTTCGCCGGGGACGGCCATATAGAAAGCACATTGAACGTGATGTTCGAGGGCGGATTCATAACCGTCCTCAGCGACTCCTGGAACGTCGGGATACTGATATTCCTCGTGATCCTCGGTACGTTCGGAGCTCTTGCCCTCAAAAGCGGCGGAACCCGCGCCTACGGGGAATGGGCTCTGTCCCATATCCACAGCCGCAAGATGGCCCAGCTCGCCACGATGGTCCTCGGAGCCGTCATATTCATCGACGACTACTTCAACTGCCTGACGGTAGGTTCCGTCATGCGCCCCGTCACGGACGCGCATAAGGTATCCCGCGCCAAGCTGGCATATCTGATAGACTCCACCGCCGCCCCGATATGCATCATCGCCCCGATCAGCTCCTGGGCCGCCGCGGTCTCCGGATCGATCGACGACGCCGGGCTCGGAGACGTCCTCAACCCTTACACCCTGTTCACGCAGAGCATCGAGTACAATTTCTACGCCCTGTTCACCATAGCGGCGGTCGTCTGCATCATATTCTTCGACATCAACCTCGGTCCGATGAAGAAGCACGAGAAGAACGCCCTGAACGGAGACCTCTTCACCGTGCCGTTCAATCCCATCGAAAAGCAGAAGAGCGAGGAGGAGGAAGTCAGCGGCAAAGGCAAGGTCATCGATCTGATCCTTCCGATATTCGTGTTCCTCATCCCGGGATGCATCATCGGGCTGATGTACACCGGAGGGATATTCGACGGGGCCACCATACAGGATTCATTCGCCAACTGCGACGCCTCCGTCGGGCTGGTGTACGGATCAGGGATCGCTCTGATCCTGACCATCATCTACTTCATGCTGCGCAACGTCCTCAAATTCGAGGAGGTCATGAACTGCCTGCCGCTCGGGTTCCGCAACATGGTCCCCGCGATCCTCATCCTTATCTTCGCCTGGACCCTCTGCGAGATGACGAGGGGGCAGCTGGATTCCGCGGGATATGTGAAGTCCATAGTCAGCGATTTCGGAGGGAACGCGATTCTGCCTGCCCTGTTCATGCTAATAGCGTGCTTCATCTCGTTCTCCACCGGAACGTCCTGGGGGACATTCGGGATTCTTCTCCCCATAGTCCTCTCGGTGTTCGAAGTGGGAGACCCGCTGATGATCGTCGGAGTCAGCGCCTGCCTTGCTGGATCCGTGTTCGGAGACCACTGCTCGCCCATATCCGACACTACCATCATGTCGTCGGCAGGGGCCCAATGCAACCATATAGAACACGTATCGACGCAGACGCCTTACGCGATGATCGTAGCGGCGATCAGCTTCGCGTTCTTCCTGCTTGCCGGGTTCTGGCAGAGCATAATAGTGACCGTGCTGGGGATCGCCGCCACCGTAGCCATATTCTATATCCTGAAGAAAACGCAGGAAAGAAACCCTGAGCCGTCGGGCTGAGCCCATTATCCGGGGGATGTCCCCCGGAATTCTTTTGTTGGCGCTCCGGCGGGAAGCTCAGGTTTAGATCGGGTGCGATCGCCCGATGAGCTTGGAAATTACCTCGGAGGTGCCGTCCACCGTGTTCATGGAAGAGACCTCCCCCGGAAGGACCCATCTGAAATCCTCGTTCTCATCGTTCAGGACAGGATCCCCTCCGGAGATGTCGAACCTGAACGGATGGACCTCCCAAAGAGTATTCCCTTCCCTGACATAGACCGCAGGCAATGATTTGGATGGGATTCCGGCTTCAATGCGCGTCTCCTCGGCGATCTCCCTGCGGGCGGCGCTCTCCAGGCTTTCCCCTTCCTCGACTTTGCCGGATACGAGGGACCATCTGCCGGGGAACGAACGGCATCTCTCCGGACGCTTCAGCATCAGCACCTTCCCTCCGCGTACGATGGCGGATGAAACGCAGACGCGGCACTGCACGCCTTCGATCTCTATCGTTCCGGCGTCGGCGTCCACCGCCACGGTGTCCCCGTCGCAGAACATTCCAATGGAAGGTATGGAATCGACCATGGGGATCGAGGATATCACCGCGCCGGTGGCCACGATCGTCTCCGCGCTTTCGTTGATGACCGCAGCGGGCTGCTTCCCGTGGACCATCAGATCGTACATAACAAAAGAACCTACGGTGCTGCCTTTGCCGCTCGGGAATACCAGGATCTTTCCCGCGACGTTCCCGCCGCTGCCTACGCGCACCTCGCCGGTGGATCCGTCGACGCCTCCGAGAAAGCTCAGCGGCTCGGATATCTTCAGGACCTCGCCCCTGGCCTTTCCGCCGGCTATCATGCGCCCAGAAATCTTCACATGACCACCCCCAGAAGGGCGGAGATGTCGCGGCACATCGCCTTCTGCGAACACAGGGTGGGGAGATAATTGCCCGCCTTGGCCGAATTCGTCCCGGTCCTCGAGAACACCCCTTCGATGGGAGCGACCACCATGCAGGTGTCGGCCAGGACCTTGCCGAACTGCTCCATGATCCTGACGTCTTCGGGGCATCTGGCTCTGACCTCGGCGGAAGTGCAGAACCATATCTCGATGTCGTCCCTCACTTTCTTCTTCCCTCTGAGGAAAGATGCGATGTCGTGCATCTCCTTCTCGGTCAGATGCGGGCAGCCGATGGCGATGAGCTCGATATCGTCTGCGACATTCAGCTTGGAATACGCGTCTTCCAGCTCTTTTTTCCCGATGGGTATGGCCTCAAGCTCGGACACGTCGAATCTTCCGGCCTCTGGCGTGGTGCCTTCGACGTGATAAAGAGCGACGGATCCGGACGCGGCCATCGCGGCAGAGAGGGCTTTGGCCTCCTCGATTCCGGGTTTTATTCCCCTGAAATATGGCACTCCCTTGCCTTTCAGCATTCCGTACGCCTGGCCGAGAAGCGAGTGCGAGAACACGGACCCGTCTATGTCGGCGTCTATGACCGCCGTCGGCTTCCTGTTCTCGTCCAGATGCAGGCCGTAGTTGGCGGTCTTGCCGAGAATTGCTGCGGCCAGGGCTCCGGGCCCGCCCTCGCGGTTGGTCCTGGCGCCGATGTATGAATTCACGAACGAAAGCGCCGAAGATTCCGCCCAGGCCACATGGTCCCCGAATCTGGGGACATTCGCTCCGGTGTACGGGGTGCAGGAACAGGTCGTTCTGATTCCCATCCTCCCGTACAGATCGATGATTCTGAGCTGCTTCCCGGCGAAATGCTCCGAAATGTGCATCTCCTTCCACCTCTCCCTGTCCATTCCCACAGGGTTGAGAGTCGATGGCACCGAAACTTTCGCTCCGCCGGAAACCATATCCTCCAGATATTTCAGGCCGCCATCCCCGATCGTCTTGTAGGATGCGCCTGAAAGATGGGCGGAAGTTATGTCGATCAGGCTCTCTGCACCGTATATCTTGCCGAGCGCGGTGACCAGCTCCATGGCTTTCTGCCTGCCTTCCCCCTGCTCTCCGTTCAGAATCGCTTCCTCGGCTTTCGTAAGGTCCATGGCAGGGAACCTAGCGCATCGATATTAACCGTATCGCAGCGCCGCCTGCGGATTTCCGGCGGAAATGATGCGGGAGACATAGGATTAAAATGGCTGATGCCATCGAGCGCGGCATGATCATGCCATTTCTTGCGGCGGCCGCGGGAGGCGCGATCGGCGCGGCGCTGAGATATGCGGCATACAGGATCATCGACAGCGATTTCCCCTGGGCGACGTTCGCGGTGAACATAATAGGCTGCTGCCTCGCGTCTTTCCTGATGTTCAGATACGGCGCGGATATGCATGACGCCCTGAAGACGCTGCTTTTCGTCGGAATCTTCGGGGCATTTACGACGATGTCCACCTTCTCGATCGACACCGTGAACCTTCTGGCTTCGGGATCGTACTGGCTGGCCGGGGCCAATGTCGTCCTCAATTCCGTGGTCTGCGTGGCTGGGGCAGCGGCAGGAAGATATCTCGCATTGTTATGAAGAAAAACCGGCGCGGGGCCGGTAAATGGCATCACTGGGGGATGTTCTTTATGAATCTCAGACAGAACGGGATCTTGTCCCCTTTGCCTTTATGGAATTCGACGCATTCCATGCAGTTCCCATGCCTGGGACAGCTTTGGTTCGGGCAGTTGCAGTTAGGATTGAGGTCCTGTGGCATGCATGGGAAATCGCCCCGTCGGTACATATACGATGCTGTCGGTCCGACGGCTTCTTTATGTCTGCGAACCTGACCCCCGGGATCGCTTTGAGGATATCCGAGGGCGACATCTCGATCTGGTATCCGATCTTGCCTGCGCTCACGTAGAATCTCCCGTGATCGTTGGCGCTGGAATCCACGACGACTTTCATGGGGCGCTTGATGCACATCGGAGAGCATCCGCCATGGACATACCCGGTGACGGAAAGCAGATCCGCGGATTTTATCATGGACACCGACTTTTCGCCCACCGACGCCGCCGCTTTCTTGAGGTCCAGCTCGCCGGTGACCGGGACCACGAAGACATAATACGCCTTCTCCTTGGATTGGGTCACCAGGGTTTTGAACGCTTCCGAGGGGCCCTCGCCCAATGCCTCGGCCACTTCCATGCCCCCCAGAGCGGCATCGCCGTAGCAGTTCACCTTGTACGGTATCCCCAGCTTGTCCAGATGCCTCATGGGATTGGTCTTGACATCCATGGCTGCGCATAGAGAAGTACGATTAATAATGAACTGCCACGAATCAGATAAAATAATCATATGCCTTTCGCGGACACATGAGGATCACGATCAGAGGCACCGTCCAGGGTGTGGGGTTCAGGCCTGCCGTGTACAGGGCGGCTCAGAGGTGCGGAGCCTCCGGGACCGTTCTGAACGACGGATCCGACGTCGTGATCGACACAGACCGCGGAGACGAGCTTCTGAGGGAGCTTATGGCCGGCCTCCCGCCCCTGGCGCGGATAGATTCCGTCTCCAAGGAAAACACAGATTATTCCGGAGCCGGAGGTTTCTCCATAATCCCCTCCGGAAACGAAGGGCACGGAGCATCCATCCCGGCGGACAGCGCGGTATGCGGCAGCTGCCTGAAGGAGATTTTCGGCGCAGGGAGGCGCGCGGGATATCCGTTCACGACCTGCACCGACTGCGGGCCCCGCTTCACGCTTCTGAAGGGGATGCCCTACGACCGCCCCCTGACCTCCATGTCTTCGTTCCCGATGTGCCCGGAATGCGGGCGCGAATACGGGGATCCTGGCGACAGAAGGTTCCACCACCAGACGATATGCTGCCCGGAATGCGGGCCAGGATACAGATTGGAGCTGAAAGACGGATCCGTCATCCGCGACGATCCCATCGGGAAGCTGGCGGAGATGCTGGACGGCGGATCGATTGCTGTAGTCAAAGGATGGGGCGGCATGCACATATGCTGCAATCTGGACATCCTCCCGGAGATGAGGGAATGGTACGGCAGGAAGAACAAACCGTTCGCCGTGATGGCAAGGGACATGGAAGCATTGGAACGCTATGCTTCGCCCTCCGATGCCGAAGCGGAAGAGCTCCTGTCGCCGTGCCGTCCCATAGTTCTGGTCGACAAAATATATTCCGAAACCACGGAGCTCCTGTCGCCCGGCCTCGACAACGTCGGCATGTTCCTTCCATATGCTGGGATGCACCACCTTCTTTTCTCCAAACTGAAGCATGACGCCCTCGTGATGACCTCCGCGAACGTCCCGGGGGAGCCGATGATAATAGACGACGGCGCGGTCAAAGAGCTGGGTGCGGATGCATACCTCCTGCACGACCAGCCCATCGCCAACCGCGCCGACGATACCGTCCTGAGGATTTTCGACGGGAATACCCAGTTCATCAGGAGATCCAGGGGATACCTCCCGTTCGGGCTTCCGACAGATATGAACGGAGATGCCGTCGCTCTCGGCGCGCAGGAGAATCTTACCGGATCCGTCACCTCGGACGGGAAGATCTGGCCCACCCAGCACATCGGGAACGGGGAAGGCCTCGGCGTCCCGGAATATCTGGAGGAGGCGGTGAGGACCCAGATGAGATTCGTCGGATGCGAGCCAAGAATCATCGCCGAGGACCTCCACCCGGGATATTCCAACAGGAAGTTAGCCAGAAGGCTGGCCGAGGAATTCGGCGCAGAAATCAGAGACGTACAGCACCATTGGGCCCATGCCGCGGCGCTCATGGCCGACAATTCCGCCGATTCCTGCGTCGTCCTGGCTCTGGACGGCACCGGCCACGGGGACGACGGCACCGCATGGGGCGGCGAAGTGCTCCGCGCGGACTTCTCCGGATACAGAAGGACAGCGCATCTGGAATGCATCCCCCTTCTGGGCTCTGAAAAGGCGCTGCGCGACCTCAGACGCCTGAGATTCGCGATAGACCGGATGAACGGCGACGAGAACGGCGATTTCACCGACGCGGAGGCTTCCGTCCTGTCCAAGCTCATGGGAAAGAGCGTCGTGACCTCGTCCATGGGAAGGGTGCTGGATGCCCTCTCGTTCAGCCTGGGCGTATGCTCCCAGCGCACCTACGACGGCGAGCCGGCCATGAGGCTGGAGCCTCTGCTGAGAAGAGGGAAGCTCATTGACGGGTTCGAGACCGTCACGGAAGGCGGAGTGGTCAGGACGGCGCATCTGTTCTCCGGGATCAGGGGAAGACAGGACAAGGCCGACGTCGCATATTCCATAGTGCACGGCATAATGAGCGAGCTGGTGGCCTCGGCGGCGGAGGAGGCGGACAGGGCCGGGATACCGCGCATCGGCCTGACGGGAGGCGTATCATACAACGGAACGGTTTCCCGCATGTTCAGGGATATGGTTAAATCGTCCGCCCATGTACCCATCCTCCATAAAAGCGTCCCGAACGGGGACGGGGGCATATCCGTAGGCCAAGCCGCGATAGCCCTGAGGATGATACAATGAAAAACACGCTTTTCGTTCTTCTCGACGGCGCCGAGGACGATCCCAACCCGCTCATGGGAGGGATGAAACCCATAGACGCAGCTGACATGCCGTTCCTGAGAAGAAAAGCGCCCCATAGGCTGAAGACCTCCGGGAAAGGATACACCCACCTTTTCCTCAACGAATTCTTCACCGGCCATCCTCCCGAGATCCCGCGCGCCGCTTTGGAAGCCATGGGACTCGGCATGGACATGAGGGACCCGGAAAGGACCGCGTACAGGCTGAGCCCGGCGGTCATATCGGACGGCATGATACGCTGGTCCTACAGCGCGACCGAATACACCGAAAGGCTGGTCCCCACCGTGGAGTCCCATCTGGATATCCTGGATCGGTACGACCCTTCCATAAAATTCTTCATAGGAGGGCGCGCGATCCTCACCATGGACTGCGACGACGTCCCGGATCTTCCCGCGCCTCCCTCGGACGCGCCTTTCGTGGAAGTGCCCGGCGACCTGGGGAAGATGGTCATGGCCGTGGCGGAAGATCTCCGCGGGACCACCGATTACCCCTGGGGATGCGGCAAATTCGGGAGGCAGTACCCTCCGGTGAGATGCCTGGGGAAGATGACCGCGATATCCAACAGCCCCACTTCCCTGGGGATATGCGCCTCTCTTGGGTGCGACATCAGGCTGATAGACGATCTGGACGGCAGATTCCCTGCGGCCAAGGAGGCGCTGAGACACGGGAACGTGTTCCTCCACATAGACGAGGTGGATGAATACAGCCACCAGAAGGATCCCTTCAAGAAGAAGGCCGTCCTGGAGCATGCCGACAGGCTTATGGAGGAATACTTCTCCGACGCGGAGAACATCATCTTTTTCGCTGACCACGGGACATCATGCGTCACCGGGGAGCACATAACCATGGACGTGCCGATCTGGACGAGCATCGACACAGGGCTCGAAAACGGCACGAAAATACCTTTGAACAGAACCGTGGAGACACTGATGGAGAACAGGGCGTGAGAAGATGGCGGATTTTGAGATACCGGAATCACTGAGCGTATACGGGGACGAGAAGCTGGCGAAAAGCATCATCTCCAGAATCTGGGGGAAAAGAGGCGTCTTCACCTGCACCGTCGCGAACACCAGGACATCTACTATACCCGGGGTCTCCGACGCCGGGGATACGCCGGAGCTCACCATGTTCACTCCCGCCGCGGACGCTGAGATCCTGGTGAGCGGGAAGACCACCTGCATGAAAGGGATCCCGATAAACCCCGGGGGGATACCCACGCCCGCGACCCTTACGAAAGCCGCGCTCAACCTTTCCGGAATACCGTTCTACATCGTCAACGGCGGCTGCGAGATCGTCCCGTACGTGCCCTACTTCGACATGGGAGGGAAATGCGGGGAGAAGATCACCACAGGAAACTCCGTGAAAAACGTCAGGGAAGAGTACGAGAAAGGCATGATGCTCGGCGAGATGCTCTCCAGAGCCTACGATTTCGTCGTCATAAGCGAGAGCTGCGCCGGAGGGACCACAACCGCACTGGCTGTCCTGATGGCCATGGGCGTCATCAGCGAGAACCTGGTGAGCAGCAGCTCCCCCAATAATCCCAAGGAGCTCAAGAGCAGGCTGGTGGCCGAGGCCCTGGAAGCCGCCGGGATCAAGCCCGGGGATCTGGCTGACGACCCTCTGAGAGCAATATAGTGCGTCGGAGACCCTATGATGCCGGCCAACGTCGGGATCATCGCTGGAGCCGCCAGGAACGTGCCTGTCATAGTCGGTGGCGGCACCCAGATGGCCGCGGTCATGGCCGCCGCTGCTAAGCTGCATCCGGAGCTCGCCGGCAATTACTTCCAGGGGACCACCAGATGGCTGATGGGAGACCCCAACTCCAGCATGAGGAAGATCATGGATTCGATTTCCGACAGTATCCCTATAGTGTATGTCAATGTAGACTATAGTGACAGCCCCTACGAAGGGCTCCAGGCATACGAATGGGGATTCATCAAGGAAGGCGTCGGATGCGGCGGATCCTCTGTCGCGGCTATCATCGGATCGTCCGGCAAGATCACATGCGGGGATCTGAAAGAGGAAGTCCACAGGATCTACCGCGAGATAATGGGGATACAATGACCGAAGAAAACAGACCTAAACTGAGCAAGCACGTCTGCCTGACCAACAGGAGCCCGCTGAGCATTTCGGACGATCCCGAATACGACATCCTCTGCGCCCTGGCCGACAAAGACGTTCTGACCATGGCGAGAGGGCTTTCCAAAGAGGAG
>JAEEJP010000074.1 GCA_016281925.1 Methanomassiliicoccaceae archaeon | reverse complement strand
GGGGGGATGCGGCGATGACTGAGGGCACTTTCTGCAAGGTCAGGATCTGCATCCCTGGCACCCTGTGCATTTACCGCATAAAAGGCAGGATAATCCTGGAGGTTGGGTTCTCGATCCGTTGGGAGTTGACCAAGAAGCAAGCGGAGAAGCTTTCCTGCGCGATTGAAGATTCCATGGTGGGGATGGGAGGCAAATTCGAGGAATTCGACGTCTGGGAATGCAGCGACACCGAGACCGCCATAACGCACATGGGCAAGACCGTCATCATCGACAACTACGACGCCACGCTTCTGAGCGGAGAGCTCACGAGGGAGGAATCCGCATGATGGGTTCGTTCACAGACATAATGTGCGAGGCCAACGGCAGGGCGCTGCTGGCCTTTTTACGCGCGTCGGGAGGGCAGGCGGAGGTCCATGCCCGCGACTTCGGATGGACGCTCAGCGAGCACGAGAGCGCCCTCTATCGGCTCAGGAAAAGGCGCCTTGCGGAGCAGGTCGGGGAATGCGTCTGGAGGCTGACGGAATGAGGGGAAGCCAGATCGAGGACGGGAAGGCCATGATACGCGAGATGCTGTCCGACGGGGAATGGATGGACGCGGGGCGCGCCTACTCCCTCCTCATGTCAAGGGGAATCGGGGAGTATTCCGCGCACAGGGCATCCATCGAGCTGCGCAACAAAGGCGTCATCGAGAAGCGGAGGAATCCGGCCCCGAAGCGCCGCCAATGCTGGCAGTGGAGGCTGATCGCATGAGTTGGATCGTACTCAACACCTCGGACAGCGACACGATATTCCTGGACCCGGAAAGCATCCACATGGTGGCGAGGTGGGGCAGGAAATGGCTGGCCGGAGTGGACGATGAGGGCATATCATGCCTCGGCGCGCTGGACCACATCGCAAGCGTCGAAGAGAAGCCGGAGGAGGAAGACGAATGAGTGACGAAGAAGAATTCTACGCCATCGCCTTCCGCATAGATCCGGACGCCACGGTGAGGGAAATCGCCATGATACTTGAGGGGCTGGCGGCGCTGGATGTGTCCGTCAATCCCTATGACACCGAGTACACGAGGGACGGGATGCTCATAGAAGGGGACCATCCCGGCTCCAAATGGGATGCCATAGTCAGATGGTGCAGCGAAATGGAGCTCATAGAAATCGACTTCGACCTCATGAGCGAATGGATCGAGGACGGGGAGGCGGAGCGATGGCCGAATTCGATGAAATGCTATTGTGCGCCCTAACGCACGAATGGAAATCTACGGGGATGATCGCGGCATCGATGACGCATGGCAGTACAACTTACATATGGATGCGCGAGACATGCTGGGATCACCTCTCCGGCCTGGAAAAGCGCGGCCTTGTGGAATCGTGCTACGACGGGGTACAGGTCTTATGGAGGCTGAAGCGATGGCCGAGCGCATGGAAAGCTATGTCATGTGTGCGCTGAGAAGCCGCAACTCCAAGAAGATGAGCATAGACGAGCTGGAAAGGCTCGCCGCATTGGACGTCGCATGGAGCCTCCGCTACAAGGGGCTGCACGTCGCGCGCGACCATTGGGCATCCTACGACCGGGAGCTTTGCTACGCGCACAGGAAAGCGCGCGAGGCCATAGACCGCATGCTGTCCAAGGGGACGCTGAGACGGGAAGGAAACGAGGTCATGAGGGCCAACACGGGGCCTTCGAGGGAATGCTGCTACCAGATTTTCTCGGAGATCCACTCCATGGAGGGCCCCAAATACACGGAGCTGGGGAGGCCGTCATGGGGCACCCAGTACCTCACGGAATAGGTGGTGGCCGCGACGCACGAGCTGGAAAGGCGCGGGCTGATTTAGGGATGCTTCGGATACTACGACAAACACGGCGGAGGCGCGAAGCGGTGGTATCCGACGGGAAAGGCGTTCCCTCTGTGCTGGTATCCTCCGAAGGTCGCGCTGGAATGGGAGGCGAGCGCATGAACGAGTGCGCCGGGGGAATCTCTTATCCCGCGAGAATCAAAGTCGCTGTCGGGGCCACACCCACAGGGCGCGTGAGCCTCGGCTTCAGGGCCACTTATCATTCCCACGACGGGAGCGATAGGACCGTGGCTATGTTCTGGGATCACTATACGCCGGAACAGGCGCACCGCCTCGCCCTTTGCATCCGCGAGCTGACCGACGGCAATACGGGAGACTTCATGGAGGGAGGCCTGGGCTTTATGGCATGCGAGTGGGGAGGATGCGAGATCATTCTCCCGTCGGGTTCGCATGTCTGGCTGGACGAGGACGTGGATATCCGCGACATGGCCGACGAGCTGGACAAGGCCGCGAAGGAGGTGGGCGCATGAACCCATGCCAGCGCCGCCGTGCGCTCATGATGCTGTGCCGCATAAAGCTGGCCTGGATCAGCCTGGGGCAGTACGGAAGCTATGCGATGGAGGGGGCCGAATGAGGCAGACGCGCGTCTCCGTGTCAAAGCGCGGAAGCATCCAGATCCTGACGCTCATGGACGGCGTATGGCGGGGAATCGCCATCGATGACGACGAGGCTAAGACGCTGGTCCTGGAGCTCCTCAAGGCGCTGGACAGGAAGGGGGCATCCGAATGATTACGTTCTGGGTGATCACCGACGACCATGTGAATATGTCCTGCGGAATAAGGCCGATCACGCGCCGGATGCGCTTCGATGCAGAGAATATGACGGAGGCTTTGGGTATGGCGGCTTTCCATTGCCGGCATTATTACGACATCCACGTGAAAAGGGTCTTCTTCGAATCCTTCGGTGCTGGTAAGCGGATAAAAATCCTCGTTGACGGGATGGACCCGAGGACAGGGGATGAGCTCGTCGGCGTCCATATAGGCTACATCAAAGAGGAGGAATCCCGATGCTGGCATCGAACGATAGGTTCTTCGAATGCCCGATATGCCGCCAGAAGCCCGTGGTGGAATGCACCGAGATCCCCATCTCCGGGGAATGGATTTAGACGGCCTACTGCCCCTGCTATGGCGTCCATTCTGACAGCCTGAAGCGCCTGCGCCACATGTGGAACGACCTCTACTGCGCGGACGATCCGTGGACCGTCTATGATGAGGAGGATGAGAAATGACCTCCGGAAATGTCCTGGCCTTCCTTGGGCCGTCGTATGCGAAGGTCTGGGCGGAATGCTACTTTGAGGGCGACGAGATCCGGCGCACGATCCACGTTGTCTCGGATGGCTGGTCCGCCGATGTCCCGATGCCCGAAGCGGCGGAGAAGGTCGCCAAAGCCCTTCTGAATCCGCCGGGGAAGGCGAGGACCTGGAAAAGCATGCCAGGCTGGCGCGTCCATAAGACGAGCCCGAACACCGTGGTGCTGAGGATGCAGAAACTCTATGTTGCAATGACGGTGAAGCAGTCGCGCGGGCTCGCCCATGAAATCTACGATTGGCCTGATGATGAGGGGGACGAATGATGGAGGGCATGCCGGACATCACGGATGTCACCATCTGCGGCGCCATAGCCAATGTCATCGCGGATGTCATCATCTGCGGCGTCATAGCCAATGTCATCGCGGATGCAGTGATCCATCAATATCATAGCCGCATGGACATGGCCTCCAAGGAGACGAACCCATGCCAGGCACGCGCGCTGCGCGTCAAGGCGTTCAGGATCAAGTGGGTAGTATACAAGAAGGCACATGAAAAATCTGCGGGGATGGTCAGAAAATTGGGATATAGAGGGGATTGACATTACGATAGAGGAATTCAAAGAAAAGTATGAAAGAAACCTCGGCCGGCGTTCCGTCGGTGATGTCGTAGATAGCGCGTATGTGGTCGCCTCCGATCTCATCCGGCATGAGGCAGGCGGCCTCCTCCGGCGCCGCGTCATACTCCAGCATGTCGGCGGTCCAGTCGTCGCGTATCGCTATCAGTATCGTCAACGTCATCCCCTCCTTCCCTCGGCTCCAGGCGCCTGATCGTGACGCGCACGGGGTCCCCGCGGCCGCATCCCAGCGGAGGGAGGGCCTCGGTCACGTACACGGCGAGGTTTACCTTCGACGGCGCGGATATGGCCGTGTCCCACGTCACCGATTCCGGCCTCAGCGCGGGGGCGCCGTCCGCCTCCATGGATTCTATCAGGCGGCGGGCCTGCAGGATCCCTATGGGCTCGGCGTCCTCCGGCATGTAGTCCGGAACGGTCCAGCCGGCGCCCCGGCGGAGGATCACGTGGCCGCGGTGGTACGGCGACCTCGGCATGTCTTGTCCTCCTCATCGCTGTCGGCGGCGAAGACGACGCGGCGGGCCCCCGCGATGCGCGCGACCTCTTCCTTTGTGAAGATGGCCGTCCCCTCGGCGACCCATTCCTCCCCATCCTCGGAGGGAACGAAGACGGCCGCGCGGATGCAGTCGAAGTGCCTCCCATCAATCCTGATCATGCGGATGATGCTTCCGTTGTCCTCGAACTCGTCACCCTCATGGACTGTAAGCGTCCCTATCATCTCATTCACCTCTTGCTATCTCTTTCGCGGTCTCGTAGTTGACCGGGCGCCCGGTCCCGTCCTCCCATCCGATGGGGCACTCCCCGGAGGCCAGGCGCGCGTAGTCGCCGGGAAGGGCGGCTATCTCCATGGATGCGCCGTCCTCCCATGCGACCTGTATGGTCCTGTCCCACATGGAATAGGCAGTGGCCATGATGTCCATGCCCGCGTCCTTATCCCAGAACCTGTAATCCTCCCCGGAGCTGAGCTCGTCCAGCCAGGCGATGAGCTCTTCCGCGGTCCTGATGATCTTCCCCGACCAAACGTCGCCGTGGCCGAATCCGACAATGGCGCTGAGGTCGATGTCTGGCACCATGTCGGCGGGGCGCCGGACCGTCGGAGGGTCCAGCATGACCGCGACGCATTCCCCGGCGTAGTCTATGAGTGCGTAGTCGTCCCACAGAAGCCAGTCGTCCACGTCCTCCGGCTCCAGCGGCTGGACGCCCTGCCCGGAATCCTCCGGATCTATGACCGCTATCGGGCCCCTAATGTCCGGCATGGGGACCTTTCCGGGCTCCCCTATGCGCTCGTATGCCCACGGGGTCAAAGCTTCCTCCAGCGAGCCCCAGACGTCCGTCTATTCGCCGTCGAACGCCGGAACCCTGACGCGCACGCGGTCCCCGTCCCAGCGGACCAAAACTACTTCGCTCTGCTCTCTGCAATCCACATTCTGTTCCATTTTCTTTGCCTCCTTTCTCGGCATTACTACATACACGTGTAAGTATTAAAAGGTTTTGGTAATGCATCCCTGAGACGCATGACCGGAATCGGCACACCTCGATGCGGCGGAGCACCGACGGGAACCGGCCGCGGCTGTCGGTCTCCTCTATCGTGACCGTCCCTGCCTCCAGGCCGCGGATCATGTCGGCGGCCAGGTCATCAGCTGTCCATGGGTACTCGGCCGCGACGCGCGCGACGCGGGCCCCTGCTGCGTCTCTGAGGGTCACTACGAGCATCGGCACTCCTCCAGCGGGAGGAACCATTGCCGGAGCGGGAATCCGGCCGGGTTGCCCTTGTAGTACGTCGAAGCCCTCCAAAGGAAGACGAACGTAGCCGGGATGGCGCCGGCCTGGGAATCGGCCACGATCTCGGAGAACCGCGCTAAGGCGGCCTCCTTCGTCGGGTAGTCCTCGGTGATGTCGTCGGTCTCGATCACGCACCTCATTCGTCTCCCTCCCCGGAGCACGACTTCCATTCCCGAACGAACTCGACACCGGACAGGATCTCTTTGGCCAGCTTCTCCGCGTTGTCCAGGGAGATGAAAATCTCCCGCTCTTCGGACGTTCCCAGGGTCCACGATGTGAACCGGAGGTAAATCCGGTTCTTGCGCGGCGGCTCCGGCATCTCTTCCTCGACGCCGGCGACCTTCACAACGGTAGGCATCACCATCACTCCACCTCCACATCCATGAACGCTACGGTCTTGTGCTCGCAATCGGGGACGCCGTTCTCGTCGAATTCGGGATCGGCATCGATGCGCGCGGTCCTGCGGGAGAAACTTCTGCCCTCGGTAGAAACCCAGCTCGATGCCAGTCTCAGAGCATTCTCCAGACTACGGGCATGCAAGTAGTAGGTCTCGACTACCGATTCGTCCAGCTGCCTGTGCGTCTCGATGATGAGGTAGTCAACCATCACTGCCACCCCAGGAGCCTGCATGCGATCTCCTCCCTTTCCTCCTCGGAGGGGACCGGGACGTTGTTTCTCGTGCACCAATGCCTGATCCAGCCGGCGGCCGCGGTTCCGAGCCCGAAGAAAGCGATGTAATTCCGGTCGTAGTCGCGGCGGACGCACGACTCGAACGATCCTCCGAGTTCGATCCCGATTCTGTACTCGATGTACTTTCCAAGGTCCTGATTCATTTCCACATTCTGTTCCATTTTCTTTGCCTCCTTTCTCGGCATTACTACATACACGTGTAAATATAAATAGTTTTTGGTAGTCCCTCAGAAGAGGGTCTGCTGCCCCACCACTCCGGGCGCCCGATGGGGACTTTTGTGTGGCGCCTCTCGGTCTCTCCGTTGGACTACTCGCATGTGTCTCTGAACGGCTTGGACTTGCTCTTCCTGGCCGTTATCTTCGCCGGCTTCCTGCCGGCCGTCTTC
>JAEEJP010000073.1 GCA_016281925.1 Methanomassiliicoccaceae archaeon | reverse complement strand
GCTGCAGGTCGCTGGCCGAGATAAACCTCGGGAGCGTCGCATCCGTCGGGAAGCACGCGTTCTACGGGTGCAGTTCCCTGACCTCCGCCGATCTGACCTCCGCCGTGTCCATCGGATACGGCGCGTTCACAGGCACGGACCTCCAGGAAGTCGCCTTCTCGCCCGGCCTGGAGAGCGCCGACCCCAAGGCTTTCTTCGGATATGCGTTCAAGGACGCGGGCGGCGCCAAGATCAAGGCCTCCCCCGGGAACCTCGCGGGCAAGTCCTTCTCCGGCCAGGGCAGGGTCCTGGCCCAGGTGTCCTGAGCCCAAAACCGCCGGGGGCCTTCAGGCCCCGGGCACTTAAAATGTGGATTGCCAAAGATCGCTTATGCCGGCAGAACAGCAACATCCGGGCTCCGACAGTCAGGGCAACGGCTTTTCGACCGCATCCTGGATACCGTCCCCGGGCTTGTCGTACATGTATTTCCTGCCGAGCGGAATGAGCATCCCGCCTATCGCATTCCCGAGGGCGACCACGAGGATAAACGCCAGCGCATCCAGGCTGAAGACCATTCCCGAGCAGAAATAGAACATATCCGCGATGCTGTGCTCGAAGCCGGCCAATATGAACACCGGCACGCAGAAGAACGTCGGAACCAGGCCTTTGCCGTGCTTGTACGTGTCCGCGGCTATGAACATCAGCATCCCGCACATCACGCCCTTGAACAGGACCGACATGAACTGGAACGAATCCAGCTTCCTCAGAGCGAGAGCTTCCGCCCCCTCCAACGGTATCATGAGCCCGACGATCAGCGTCCCGATGAAATTCCCGACCAGAATCAGAGCCACTTTCGGTATGAAAGAGCGGTCGTTCTCCACTATGTATCCTACCTTCCCGGTGTAAAGGTCGAAGCCGTACAGCAGGATGGTGGACAGGCCCACCGCGAACAGGACCGCCCCGACCCATTTCACTTCGCATCCGACATAGACGCACCCGCCTATGCTTATGCACATCCCGGCCAGGACCGAACGGACGAGACACTTGGAGACGCTGCCTTCCATAATATACTTGTAATCGTATGATAGAATCCAGTTAAAAACATTGTCGGGGAGTTTTTATAATCGGACACTGTGGCACGGAGCGATCCCATGAAAGGCGATCTGTCCACCCTCAAGAAAATATGCAGGTATGCCTCATCGGTCATGCTGGCGGGCAGCATCATCCTGGCGGCGACGATGGCGGCGACCGTCGCCCTCTGGATAGGCTCCGCCCTTGGCTACGGGCCGTTCTCCGACGCTCTGGCCGCCTGGCTGGGCGTGGATTCCGCCTCCGGATCGGGGAATTTCGCGCTGCTCGAAATGCTGATGATCCTTTCCCTGGGAGCCGCCACGGCTTATTGCCTGTACAGATTCATGCGCTCCGTATACGTCGAGCACAGCCCTTTCACCGGGAAGAACGTGGATCCGATGCTGATCCTGTCGAAAACCTATCTGATAGCCGCCGCGGCGATCGCTGCCTGCGACTGGATGTCCCGCGGGAATCTGACGTCCGCGATGTTCCTCTTCTTCGGATCGGTGATGGTCGGGGTGGTGGTATACTGCCTCGCGCTGACCTTCCGCTACGGCGCGGTGCTTCAGAAAGAATCGGACGAGACCCTGCGAGGCGGAAATGGCTATAATACTGAGGCTCGACAGGGTGATGGCGGACAGGAAGATGTCCCTCAACCAGCTGGCAGAGAAGGTAGGCATATCCAACGTGAACCTCTCCAACATCAAGACGGGGAAGATCTCCGCCATCAGGTTCTCCACGCTGAACGGGATATGCAAGGCCCTGGACTGCCAGCCGGGGGACATCCTGGAATATGTGGAGGATGAGGAGCGACCCTCATGCCTCCGATGCCTTTTCCGAAGCGATCTCCTTCTCCATCCTCTTCCTGCCGAACAGGACCGAATCCATGAACGCCACCCAGAGAACCTCGACCACTATCGAAGTCGCGATGGCCACCATTGCGATGGGAGCGAGCCCGGTGGGCCCGAGGACCGCCATGCAGGTGGCTATTGCGATTCCTTTGTTCTTGTAAGAAGTCATCAGGATGTCGGTGACCCTCTGGGACCAGTGGATCCCGGCTTTCTTCTCGACGACCTCCACTCCGAGCCCGAGCCCGAACGACCTGAGCGCGGCTATCAGAAGGAACGCGACGAATATCCAGGCGTCCCCCGCAAACTTGGTGGATCCGACGGACAGCCAGACGAGCAGGAATATGCAGCAGTTCAGGAAGACCGCCATGTAGTCCCTGTTCATGCTGACTTTAGTGAGGAGCCTGGACAGGATCAGGGGGACAGCGATGAGCTCGATGACGGTGATGAACACGTTCGTCATGTCGACGACCTCGCCGAGGGCGATCCAGACGATGAACGGTATCCACAGGAGCGCCAGTATGTACACGACGATGGTCCCTCTCATGGCGTGCTCCATGTCTCCGTTCAGGATGTACGACAGCGGCCCCACCGAAGCGGCGAAAGGCGTGGCGGCGATGAACACCAGACCCATGGCCTGGTTCCCGAACTCGGTGCCTTTGAGCAGGAAATAGCCGGCAAGAGGAATTATCGAGGATACGACGAGGCCCAGGACGACCGCTCTGAGGACCGATCTGCTGTGGGTGACAGGATTCAGATTCTTGTAGGGTATCCTGGACAGCGAGACGGTCAGCATAACGGCCAGAGTTATGACGGTGAGATTCGAGCGGACGTCCGCGGTCAGGACGCCCCCGGGAAACGCCCCGCCGAAATTGGTGGCCAAAGCCACGACCAGCGCCAGAGTCATCATGAAAGCGCTGCTTTTCAGCAAAGTGATTGCGGACATCGCGTCGGCCAATAATGTTTTTCATTTTATATTTATCGATAATCATTAAAAAATTAATCTTCATCGGTACAAAACGGTTATTAACGCGAAACCATACGGTGCCCCATGGCAAGCGTGAAGCCGGTCAAGGCCGGATGGTACAACGTTTTCAGGCCGTGGACGCTTCACGGAGCCGTGGTGCCCGTGCTGATAGGCGGCGCCGTTGCCCTGCACGACGGTAAATTCGACGTTCCGATCTTCATTCTGATTCTGATCGGAGGGATTCTGCTCCAGTCGGCGGCGAACATCCTGAACACCTACGGCGATTTCAAGAAAGGGACCGACACCGTCGAGAACGAGACGAGGTCGCCGGAGCTGGTCACCGGCAAGCTGAGGCCGAAATCCGTCCTGATGACGGGATTGGCCTGTCTCGGCATCTCATGCCTTCTCGGGCTCATATTCATATGGCATTCCGGATGGAACGTCCTCGTCTACGGCCTTCTGGGGGTCATCGGCGCGGGGACCTACACGCTGGGGATATCCTACAAATACCTCGGGATGGGCCAGATAAGCGTCTTCTTCCTGATGGGTATCCTGATGCCGCTGGGCACGTATTGCGTCCTTACAGGCGAGCTGTTCTCGATGGAGACCTTCCTGCTCTCGCTTCCCAACGCGTTCATGATCACCGCGGTGCTTTCCGGGAACGAGATGCGCGACTACGAGGAGGACAGGAAAGCCGGCGCCATGACGCTGTCCCAGCACATGGCATACGAGAACGGGATGAGGCTGTATCTGGCGGAGAATGCCGTTGCGTTCCCCATCCTGCTCGCCCTCATCCTCCTGGGATGCGCACCTTTATGCTGTGCTCTCGCTTTCCTTACGCTGTACGACCTTTACAGGCTGATCGAGAACAGCAGGCTCGCCCGCGGCGACCCGCACGCAGGGTTCATGCTGGTCCCGATGGCATTCAGACTCAATTGGCACTTCGGCGTCCTGCTGGTCGCCGGATATCTGATTCAGTACTATGCGCTGCCCCTGGTGATGTGATGGCGGAAGAACTCAAGAAAGGGAACCAGTTCGAAGGCAAAGAGGAATACGTCAAGGACGTCTTCACCGAGATCGCCGACTACTACGACGAAATGAACGACATAATGTCCATGGGCATGGTCCAGGGCTGGCACAGATTCATGATGAAGAAAGCCGGGGACATATCCGGAAAAAAGTGCCTGGATGTCGGCACCGGAACCGGCGAGATAGCATTCCACGTGGCCAGGAAAGCGGGGCCGGGATCCACCGTCATTGGCGTGGATATTACCCCGAGGATGCTGGAGCTCGCCGAGAAGAAAGAGAAAGATCTGGACCTTCCCGTGAAGATAGACTGGCGCGTCGGAGATGCCTTGGACCTGGATTTCGAGGACGGCACGTTCGATCTGGTCACGTCCGGATACATGCTCAGGAACGTCACGGACATACTGAAAGCCGTCTCCGAGATGCATCGGGTGCTGGCTCCGGGCGGGAAAGTCGTGGTCGCCGAGCTCTCGAAGCCGAAGAACAGGATCGTCCGCTATTTCTACAACATCTACATGAAGCGGATCAAGAAATACGGCCGCAAATACGACAAGGGAGAGGCCATCGACGGAAGGCAGCCCGCGTACGATTGGCTCACTTCCTCGATCGAGGGCTTCCCCTACGGCGAGGACATGGTGAGGATCTTCAGGGAAGCGGGCTTCGAGAACGCGAGATACCACGTCAAGTCTTTCGGGGCCGTCAACATCTACGTGGCGTCCAAATGAAAGAATACTCGCTGTATGTCTTCGACTTCGACAACACCCTGTTCGACACCAGCGCCAGCCTCATGATAATCCTGGACAGCGCCATGAAGGCGGCCGGAATGGAATTCGACCGTTCCAGGTTCCCGGAGGTCGCAGGGCTCACCATGGAGCAGATATTCGACAGGATAGTCGGAGACGAATCCAAACGCAAGGCGTTCTGCACCAAATACAGGCAGAAAGTCCGTTCGAAAGCTTATCTGGCCGCGGAGCCTTTCCCCGAGACGGCCAAGGTTCTGAGGGAGCTGAAAGCACGCGGGAAGCACATAGCCATAGCCTCCGGCAAATACAGATACAAAATTGTGAACCTGATGGAGAAATACGGCCTCGGGGACCTGCCCGAAGCCATAGTCGGCTATGAGGATACAAAACGCCACAAACCCCGCCCGGACCCGATCCTTCTTGCTATGTCGGATTTCGATGCGGACAAGAAGGATGCGGTATACGTCGGGGACGGCCCCCACGACCCCGTGGCGGCGAAGCGCGCCGGCATTGACTCCGTCATAATCAACAGGCGCAACGGGCTCTGCCCCGACGGCATCCCCAGCGACTGGGAGATAAGCTCCCTGGAAGAGCTTCTGGATTACCGGGCCTGAGCGTTCAGCCTCATGAGAAGCTCGTAAGCCGGCTCGTATCCCGCCTGGGCGGCTTTCGCCAGCCATTCCGACGACTCCTTCATGTCTATGGGAGCCTGGCCAGAGAGCCCCATGGCGCCCAGGTTATACATCGCCGTCGGCTCCCCCTGCATCGCCGCCTTTCTGAAGCGCTTCTCGGCCGATTTCGCGTCCCCGGATTCCAGATCCATCGTCCCGAGCATGGTGTGGGCGTATGCGAAATCCTTCTCCGCGGCGGATTCGAACCATTCCTTGGCCTTGCCGGGATCCGGCGACCCGAAATACTCGCCCGCGTAAAGCAGCCCCAGATTGTATTCCGCTTTGACGTCGCCTTTCATGGCCGCCGCCAGGAAATAATCCTCGGCCGCCCTGTAATCGCCCCTCTCAAAAAGGATCCCGCCCATGCACAGGCATGCGTCGGAATCCCCCTGGTCCGCGGACATGCGGAAATACTTCTCCGCCTCGGCGTGGTCCTCCGGGATCCCTTCGCCGGAATCCAGCATGAAAGCCAGATCGTATTGCGCATCCGGCTCTCCCATATCGGCGGCTTTCCTGTACAGCTCCGCCGCTTTCTTCTTGTCCTGTTTTACGCCGTCCCCTACGCGGTACATCGACGCGAGGACGCAGATCGAATCTGTGTCGCCGAGATCGGCGGCCTTGGAATACCATTCGGCGGCTTTCGCCCTGTCTATCGGAAGCCCTCCCTGCCCCGAGGAATGCATCGCGCCGAGGCTCTTCATGGCCGTGGCGCTGCCCATGTCCGCCGCTTTGAGATAGTACCCGAGCGCGCGGGAGGCGTCGGACGACGAGAACAGGAAGCCGAGGTTGCATACCGAGACGGAATCCCCGGCTTCGGCCGCCATGGTGAGATACTTTTCGGCCTCTTCCGCGCTGGCTCTGACCCCTTCCCCGACGATGAGCATATATCCGAGGGAAGCCGCCGCCTTGACAGAGCCCATATCCGCCGCTTTTCTGTACAGTTCCGCGGCGCGCTCCGGATCTTTCCCTGCCCCGTCGCCTGCGCGGAGCATGCGCGCGGCTTCCGCCATCGCGTCCGGGTCCCCCGCTTCGGCCTTCGCCATCGCTTCGCTGAAATCCATGGGCATCATTATGCGGACGGGACGGATATTGGTTGCGATTCGGAGGCAACTTAGTTCAATGATGAGCGCATCGGATGCCCGATGGGGAAAAAACTGCTCATTTTCGATCTCGACGGGACGCTCTCGGATTCGTCCGAAGGGATCCTATACTGCTACAGGAAGACCGCCGAGGCCTTCGGGATAACCGGGATATCCGAGGAATCCTACAGGAGCGGCCTGGGAGGGCCTTTCGTCGAGAACATGATGAGGATCCTGGGCATCCCCATGGAAAAGATTGCGGACGGGATCAGGATCTACGTTTCGAACTACATCGATAAGGGCTTCTCCATGTGCGGCGGCTTCCCCGGGACCCAGGAAGCGCTGGAATACCTCAGATCCGAAGGATACATCATGTGCGTGGCGACGATGATGGTGGAGGAATTCTCCGTGAAGACGCTGGAGAAGCTCGGCATCAGGGACTATTTCCTCTCGGTGAACGGCACCAGCCTGACCGTTCCCATAACCAAATGCCAGCTCATTCAGAAATGCCTGGACAACGCCGGGGCGGAAGCCGGGGATGCCGTGATGATCGGGGACTGCGCTGACGACATGGACTCCGCGGAGAAGATGGGGATCGGTTTCGTCGCGGCGGCCTACGGATACGGCCTCACCAAAGATTTCTGCGAGGAAAAAGGCATCCCTTATGCGGAATGCCCGGACGATTACCGCAGGATATTCCGATCGGCATCTGTTCGTCTTTATCATCAGCCAGCATATGGCGAAGAAACCGGCGGTGTATGCGGCCATCATCGCGATCGAGTCCAGAGGGACCGGCGAATCCAGCATTATGGCCCTCGACAGCTGGCTGACATGGGTCAGAGGAAGCGCGTAAATTACGGCCGCAGCCCAGGCCGGAAGAGCGGAGACGTTGAACAGCGTCCCGCAGAGGAACGTCATGGGCACTATGGCCATGCTCGAAATGAGCGACAGCGTGTTGGTCTTCTCCACCGCCATCCCCGCGAGGAGCCCCAGCAGAGAGAACATGAAGGACGCCCATATCACCAGCAGGAATGCCCAGACCGAGATGGATACGTCAGGGGCGATGAGATGGCCCACCAGCATTATTATCGTGCAGCTGATCAGAGCGCGTATCACCCCGGAGACAGTCTTGCCGATGACCACCGACGCGATGTGTATCGGGCACAGGAGCATCTCGTCGAAGCTCATGTAAAACAGCCTCTGGACCAGGATCTTCATCGACACCGTGCTGAACGTCGAGGACAGGGTCGTGAGCGCGATGATCCCCGGCACTATGAACACTATGTAGTCCTGCCCTCCGCCCATGCTCCCCCCTATCCCGTATCCGAAGGCTAGAAGATACAGCAGAGGGCCGACCAGCCCGGTCAGCACCGTCTCCGGAAGGTTGCCTTTGATGTAGCAGAGGTCCCCCCAGGCGACGCGGTACGATTCGTCGATCACATCCCAGAGCATCATCTGAGGCTCCCCCCGGAAACGGCAAGGAAAACGTCCTCCAGCGTCGTCATCCTTATGTTGATGTAGGAATCCTTTATGCCGTCGGCGAAAGCCCTGGCCTCTTCCATGGACGCGAAATGGTGGGTTTCCACCCTGTTCCCCGAGGTCACCTCCACCGTGGTGCTTCCGACCATGCTCTTGAGCTCGTCGACGGTGCCGATCGCAGACATCTTCCCTTTGTCTATGATGGCCACCCTGTCGCACAGGGATTCCGCCTCCTCTATGTAATGCGTGGTGAGGAAGATCGTGGTGCCCCTGGAGTTGAGCGTCCGCACCAGCTCCCAAAGGAGATGGCGGGACTGGGTGTCGAGGCCGGCGGTGGGCTCGTCCAGGAACAAAATGGACGGCTCATGCAGGACCGAGCATACTATGGCCGCCTTCCGCTTCCATCCCCCGGAAAGATCGGCGATCATCTTGTCCATATGCTCGCCGAGGCCGAGGACGTCAGACAGCTCGCTGACCCGGGCTTCCATGACGTCTTTGGGTATCTTATGGAGAAGCGCGTGGTACTTTATGTTCTGCCTCACGGTGAGATCCTTGTCGAGGCTGATATGCTGCTGGGCTATCCCGATGCATTTCCTGGCCTCCAGATAGTCCGCGGCCGAATCGTGCCCGTCGATCGTCACCTTTCCGGAAGTAGGCTTCTGGATGGTGGTTATGGCGCGGATCGTAGTCGTCTTCCCGGCTCCGTTTGGCCCGAGGAAACCGAATATCTCGCCGCGGTTTATGCTGAAAGTCAGCCCGTCGACGGCGGTGAAGCTTCCGAAGCGTATCGTCAGGCCCTCCACCGAGACGATCGGGCCATGGCCGCGCAAAGGCGGATCGCCGATAGAGTCTCCTTTTATGGGAGCCTCCTTCGACGATCCTGACGCCATGCCTGAAAGATATCGGTAAATCGTATATAACAGACACGTTGTTCAATATCTTATACTCTTTTCAGAATCTATGCGCTCCAGCGTGATCCTCACCACATCGTTGTATCCGAGGCCGAGCAGCTTGGCTTCGTTTGTAATGTGGATGGAAAGGCTGTTCCCGTTCATTTTGATCTGCTTGTCGGCGACCACTGTGCTGTTCATTCTATCCCTCTGAAGAGTTTTTCCCTTCGGATTATGCCACGCATTTGTAATATAATATCATACTGTTGTAATAAATGTAATAACTGTAATTAGTGTTATATTATTAAATCGCCGATTCTGCAGTACGCATATATATACATATGACAAAGCGTTCTGCACAAAAGTGACGCGAGAGACTGGTTTCCAATGCCACTGGACATCCGATGCGTCAGAAAAGACTGTTCCGAGTGATATGATGGACGATATAATCGTCATTAAAGGCCTGGTCAAACGGTTCGGAGACAAAACCGCGGTGAACGGCCTCGATCTCAGCATCCGCAAAGGAGAGCTTTTCGGATTCCTCGGCCCCAACGGAGCCGGGAAGACGACGACGCTGAGGTGCGTAGCGACCCTGACCGGATTCGATGAAGGCACGATCCTGGTGGGAGGGCACGACGTGAAGAAGGAGCCTTCGGCCGCCAAGAGCTGCATGGGAGTCATACAGCAGCAGGTCTCGCTGGACAAGGATCTGACCATCCGCGAGAATATGATCTCACACGCGATGTACCATGACATAAGAAAGAAAGAGCGCGAGGAGAAGATCGCCGAGCTTTCCGATTTCTTCAGCCTCGGCGAATACCTGGACAAACCCGTGGATTCGCTCTCCGGAGGATGGAAGAAAAGGGCGGCCATCGTCTGCGCCATGCTCCACAACCCCGAAGTCCTGTTCCTGGACGAGCCGACGTCCGGCCTGGACATCAACGCGCGCCGCCTTCTGTGGGACATCATCAGGAAGCTGCACGCCGAAGGGACCACCATCATCCTTACCACCCATTACATCGAGGAGGCCGAATCCCTGTGCGACAGGGTGGGGATCATCGACAAAGGGAAGATAATAGCCCTGGACGAGCCCCGCGTCCTCTGCGACAAAGTGGGCTCCATCGCAGTGGAATTCGCGGAGGAAGGAAAGACTCAATACAGATACTTCAAAGACAGGGATGAGGCCAACGCTTTCGCATCCACCAAAGAAGGGAACGTCTCCATCAGGAAGACGAACCTGGAGGATGTGTTCGTAGAGCTCACCGGGAAGAGCGTGGGGGCGCAGACATGAGCAACCTTCTGGTCGACACCTTCCACGTCGCTTGGGGAGACCTGATGTTCTTCAAGCACAATTTCCTGAACATCCTGGTCATGAGCATCATGAGCCCGCTTCTGTACCTGATCGCTTTCGGGTACGGGCTCAGGACCGGAGAAACCGACATAGGAGTCTCGTATGTGGCGTTCGTCATACCCGGTATCGCCGCGCTGTCCTCCCTGTCGTCCTCGTTCTCGGCCAGCGCCACGAGGATGAACGTCCAGAGGCTGTATTACAAGAGCTTCGACGAGATGATGATGTGCCCGCTCAGCCTGTCGTCCATCGTCCTCGGGAAATGTGTCCTCGGCCTTATGAGAGGCCTTCTGAGCTGCTTCCTTCTGTACGCGCTGGGCCTGTTCCTGGCTCCGGAGCTTGTGCTGTCGCCGCTGATCATAATATGCATAATCGTCTCGTGCATGACGTTCTCGCTGCTGGGGGTGGCGGTGGCCCTGCTGGCGAAATCCCACCAGACCATGGCAACCCTGAACAGCCTGATCATCCTTCCCATGACCTTCCTGTGCGGCACTTTCTTCTCGGTCAGCTCTCTGAACCCCGTGTTCCAGGCCATACTTTACTGCCTGCCGCTGACCCATGCCAGCGAAATCATCAGAGGCGCGGCGCTCCCGGATTACATCGATTTCCCGTGGATATCCCTCGCGGTTCTGATAGCCTTCGCCGCGGCCTTCTTCGCCATAGACGTGTATCTTCTCAAAACCAAGAAAA
This sequence comes from Methanomassiliicoccaceae archaeon, assembly GCA_016281925.1. Classification (GTDB taxonomy): domain Archaea; phylum Thermoplasmatota; class Thermoplasmata; order Methanomassiliicoccales; family Methanomethylophilaceae; genus Methanoprimaticola. Next base: position 34,784 of record JAEEJP010000073.1, on the reverse strand, counting down.
TCTGAGCCGGAGGGGAAACCCCCCGGCATCATTCCCTCGGACGGGCGGTCACGAGCCTCTGACGCCGTGGACCAGCTCGTCGAGTATGTACCTGGCCCCTTGGATGCCGTAGATCGGGCGGGGGATCATGTCGTCCAGGCCGCTGCCGGAATACCCTATCGGAATGCCGACGCATCCTCCGGCGGCCATTATGTTCGCGGTGACGCCTTCGCATAGGACGACGTCGCTGCCTTCCGCCGGCTCCTCACCGAAAGCCTCGGACATGTCGTGGGAGCCCAGGAACTCCTTCAGAGCCGCCGTCTCCTTCTCATCCGCGCCGGGATCGACCGCAGCCGCTATGGGAATCATGCCGAGATACCCGTAGAGCCATTCGGCCATGGGCCTGACGACGGACGCCGTGCCCGCGACGGAGAACGAAAGCGCCCTGATCCTCAGCGGCATGTATCTCATACCGGACAGCTTGTCGAATACCGCCCTCTCGGCTTTGCCGACTCTTCCCAGCGCGGCGGAAGGATCCTTCCCGGATGCGGAGGCCATAGTCTCTATCCACTTCCTCAGAGCGGAGAATCCGACAGGCGCCCCGGCCGGCGAGCGGACGGTGGGAATCCCCAAGGATTCATAATAATCCGTGAGGCCGGCGCACATCTCGGGGCATACCACCATATTGAATTCCGCCTCCGCGGAAGCCTTCAGGTCGGAGACGGAAGCGCCGGCGCCCGGCGTGGATATGACCTCGAGGCCTATGTCCCGGGCATATCCGCACAGCTCGTCTCTGGCGGCCGCCCAGTCTTTGTCCAGCAGGGACAGCCCCAATATGTTCAGAGTCCCCGGACGGACCTTGTCCCTTTTGGGAGCCAGATGCTCCATTATGGCCCTCATCATATGGCCGTAGCACTCGGTGACCGGCATAGAGACCAGGGACTCGTCCATGTATATCGCCAGATCCTCCAGGCCGTTGTCCCTGATCGCTTTCTCTATGTTGTCCCCGATCAGAGCTGCGCCGGGAGAATTTATCACGACTATGAGCGACGGCTTCTTGTCCGCGATTATGGGCAGAGCCTCGTCCAGCTTGTAGAAAGCTCCGTTGATGAAATCGTATTCATCGAGATACGAGGCCGGTACCCGGGGATAACCGTAGTAGTAGGGGCCGAACCAGTCCTCGTCCGAACCCGGCGTCATTCTGGGGTAGACGGCGCTGGAATGTACCATATGCCTCACCCTGCACCCTCCCGGGCCGTGGAGGAACGCGACGGCATCGTCTATGCTTTCCACGGCCATGACGGCGCCGTTGAACCCGTCAGGAAGCGTCCTCATCTGGCCGCCTCCTTCCATCCTTCCTTGGCGGGAAGCCTCATCACGTTCTCGAGATAGACAGCATAATCCATCGGGCCGACTGTCCCTATGCCGACCTTCCGAGTCCTGGCCACTCTGCACTTGCCCGCGACAGGATACGGGAGATCGGCTATCAGAAGGTCGGGGTCGAATTCTTTCAGATCCGCGGCCAGCATCTCCCAGGAGTAATCCTCGGTCACCCTGCCGGACATGCGGCTGGAGGCTGTGGAATAAGTGCGCGGCAGGCCTGACATCATCCCCATGCGCACTATATCCGCTCCCAGGTCGTCCAGGAGCTCGGCCAGCCAGTCGCCCCTCCTGTTCAGCATTATGACTTTCTTTCCTTCGAAGCGGCGCTTATGCTTCGCCAGGAACTCCCCGTACTCTTCCTCGGCGCGTCTGAGCTCCGATTCGGCCGCCTCTTCCATGCCCAGCGTTTCACCCATCAGGCGCAGCCATTCGGCGTATTGCCTCATGCCTACGGGCAGAGGCAGGGGGAACGGCTTCCTGCCGGTGCGCTCAGTTATGACCGCTATCATCTCGGCCGTCATCCTGTCGCCGGAGACCGGAAGATCCATGGATGCCCTGCAGAAATCCCTGACGCGGCCGGAAGTCGTCTCGTCCATGAACCTGCAGTTCACGCTCAGTCCGAACAGCGAGAGGATGCGGCCCAGCTCCCCGCGGTATCTGCTGGATTCGATGTTGAAGAACGAGTACGAAACGAGGTTCACCAGCCCTTTTTCAGGCCTCACCGAAGGATCCATCAGCCCGCAGATGAATTCCGACGCCATTGCCATGCCTTCGTCGTAAGATCCGGCCACGTCCCCGTCGGTCTGTATGCATGCTATGACCGCGCCCGGATGCCTCGAGGACACTTTCTCTATGACCCCGGCGCAGTCATCCCCTATTATCCCCGGCATGCAGGCCGTGACCACCGCTATCTTCATGCATCCGTCCGATATCGTTTCCTCCAATGACTCTTCGAGGAGGCGGACCCCGCCGAAGATGGAGACGGAATCGTCCATCATGGTGCAGCGGAGGTTGTGCACCGGCAAGGTCTCGTACGCGCCTTTGGAATGGAGCTTCATCGATATGCTCCCGCGGGACATGTCCATGAGATACATGCAGCTGCGCGGGCCGTGTATCAGCACCTCGTAATCGGTAAGCTTCGTCAGAGCCGCGACCGCCCCGAACGCCGCGCAGGAACTCATTATCCTCGTCCCTTTGATGGACGTCCTGCGCCCGCATCCGGAGCAGGCGGATCGTTGCTGGGGAACCCCCGATCCCGGACGTATATCCCTTCCCGCGGCTAAATCCGACAGCTGGAGGTCATCCAAGGGATGCGGGTAGCGGAGCTCTGCCCTGCCGTCTGCGGCCGAGGATATGGCATCGGCGATGGAATCTATCCTCGCCGATATGTCCGAATCCCCGAACAGCTCGCGTACGGTGGCCCCCTTCGCCTCGGCCTCTCTGAACGAATAATCGCGCGGGATGACCGCGATGATCGGCACGCCGGCCGCATCCGCAAACTTCCCCACGGATTCGATCTCGTTCTCGACACCGCGGCAGTTCAGTATCATGCCCAGAAGGCGGGGTTTTCCAGTGTCGAAATTGGAAAGGCCTTTCATGATGTTGTTCGCCGCATACATCGACATGAACTCCCCGGATGTGACCAGAACCACGGCATCGGCGTATTCGCCCCTCAGAGGGACGGCGAACCCGCCGCATACCACGTCCCCGAGGACGTCATATATTTTTATGTCCACGTCGAGGGAGTCGGCGCCCAGCTTCTTCAGTGTGTCGAACGTGGTCAGAATCCCGCGGCCGGCACATCCTATGCCCGGCTCCGGGCCCCCGGCCTCGGCGCAGATGACCCCTCCGGCCCCGGTCTCTGTCACGTCCTCCAGCTTCCTCTTGAGGACGGGGACGGAGCGCGCGTAATCGAGGACGGTCGTCTGCGCCCTGCCTCCGAGAAGCTGGCGCGTAGAGTCGTGCTTCGGATCGCATCCGATCTGCATGACTTTGCGGCCGCGCGAAGCGAGGGAATAAGAGATGTTGGCGGCCATCGTGGACTTTCCGATCCCGCCTTTGCCGTAAATCGCGACCTGGAACATGGACTCACTGGATGCTATATCCTGTATCTTATTTTTATATAGTACCTTTAATGGATTCGAATTCTGCTCAACAACGAAACCATAGCCAACAGTTTTATGTGCAATTTCGATAGCCCAGAATATGAAGGCGGAAACGACGGCGAGACTTTTCCATGCGGCCATATCCATCGCGGTCTTCGCCGTCCTGCTCGCCCCCGCGGCGTCTGCCCTCTTCGGAATGGGAAGCCAAGACGGGAGCATCAGAATCTCCACCGGCGCCGAATACGACGTCCAGGAGATGGACGCCGAGTGCCTTGCGATGAACATTTCCGAAGCCGTGGACGGGCTGCGCGGATGCGTGATAACGTACGGGGAATACTCCGATCCGGTCGATTCCGCCAGCGCGAAGCAGATTGCCGAGAAAGTCATCGGAAGCGGGGCCGTGAAAGCCAGGGTTTTCGACTCCGACGGCAGATTGGCCTCCCAGAAAGCGGTAAGATACTCCGACGCCGTGTCTGTCAGGGCGGTCATGGATGTGCATCTGCCGGATGCCGTCGCCAAGATATCCGATGCCGACGCGCATCTTCGCTTCGCCGGATCGGGCATATCTGTCCCCGCCATATCGGCGACGAAAGAGGATGGGAGCATACTGCGCCTGGATTTCTCCGTCCCGTACATCCTGGCGTACGCCGCATTCGCCCTCGGGTGCGATGCCTCGCTGGAATTGGATCTCAACTACGGGGCCAGCGTGAAGCTGAGCGCCGAGATAGAAACGGACTTATCAGCGGAAGGTTTCGAATTCTCCACCTACGGGGTGGACACAGACACGATTTCCGGAATATCCAAGCAGACCGGAATACCTGTCCTGTCTTTCATCGGCGTGGCGCCGGATTCCGCGGGTAAGATCGGGGGCTCCGCCGACTATGTGATGTCCGGAAGCACCCTCATGATCGACGGCAGGAACGATCCGCCCTCCTCGTCTCTGGAAAAATCCCTGGAGAGAAACGGGGAGCTCACCGTCTCGTCGGGCAGCGTCTCGGCCATCATCCCGAAGGACTCTTCCGAAGGCCTGATTAAAGCCCTCAAAACGCTGGAAACGATGCGCGGAGGGTTCCGATGGGGATCCACAGCCCGATAAGGGGAACGGCCCGCGCCGTCCTGGCGCTCATACTGTATGCCGCCGTCCCGTACGCCGCGATCACGGTTCTCAGAGACCCGCAGGCCGTAGGGCTGAACCTGGATCAGACGGGATACAGCATCCAAGGGATCATAGACATTCTGTGGAGATCCGTATTGTTCAGCCCGATCATGGCCGCGACGGGGTTCGCCATAGGATACTTCCGCAAAGGCGACGCAAAACGCATTTGGGTGCAGATGGCATCGCTGGCGGTCGGATACGCGTGGTTCCTTTTCATAATAAACTTAGGGGATCTCGGAGGCCTCATAACCTCCGAAGACGCTCTCGAGATAGGGGGCAAAAAGGCAGACCTCAGAATCGGGATATTCGTGACCGGGATGATCGGCATCGTGGCCGCGCTGAAGCTGCTGAGAATACCGATCTATTACGGCCAATACAAAGACCACAGAGAGGAATTCCTGGAAAAATATGATCCGAACGGATACGTAATCTACAGGCTTGCCAATGACACGGACGAAGAATACGAATTCAGCGAGAGAAAAAAGAGGAGAGGGAAGCGATGGGGATCAATATAGGCCTGGAATACGAGGATTCGGAATGCGCCGGATGCAGGGATCTCAGGAAACAGATCGTAAAAGTCCGGGTGAAGGAAGACAGCGGATTGGAAAGCATCCTCGAGAAGGATCCTGTCGTTCCCGTCGGCAAAGCCAGGGAAGCGATCCCCGACTGGGATGAGTTCGTAACAAGGAACTCCCTGGACCCGGACGAGGATTTCGTATACATCAGGAACCTGAAGAAAGCGGACCGGAAAATCCTGGAACCCCTCTCGGAGGAGCGCAGCAGCGGATGGGCCGCGACAGAGAATCTGACGGCCTCCGACAAAGAGAGAGTGCTTTCCGCGGCGGAGGAGATTCTTACAGGATGGGACATGATTTCTTTCAACGGCATGTCCGATATCTGCCGGGAATGCCCGCTCTCGTGGGACAAAGGCCGCGGATGCATAGGAGCCTTCGGACCGGACAATTCCATGCTGCCTAAGATCGCGGAGAAATACGGCTGCCCGATAACGGCTTCGGTCCCTGGATCGGTGGAATCCGGACGCAGATTCGGCCCCGAAGACGCGGAGAAGCTTCTGATAGAATGCGAAATCCTCAGGGAAAAACTCCCCGAGGAAGGGAAATTGGCCGTCAGACGCTACTCCGGGCCGTTGGAAAGGATGGAAGAGGCCGCCAGAGCATGCATCCGCGGCAGATGCGGCTTCTATTTCTTCTGAGAGGGGATCCCCTCGCTCATATCCGTTCAGGCGCATGAGGGCGGAGACCATGTTGACGACCAGGGACTTCACCCCTTTCATCCCGGAAACGTCATCTGAGTACTGGGGCGAATTCAGCGCGCGGACTATCGGGAGCGGGTTGGATCCGGCCACAATCATGCAGTTATTGAGCATGAAATCCACCATCTGATTGTAGACGAGCGACCCTCCCTGATGGGAATATACCGCTATCGCCCCTCCGACCTTGCCTTTCAGCCCCAGATCCCCCTTCTCCAGGACCAGATGGGCCCTCTCGAGGAACGTCTGCATCACGCTGGGGCAGACCCCTGAAAATGACGGGGCGGCCAGAAGGACGGCGTCGGCCGCGCGGAGCCTGTTGAGCAGCGGGTTGAAGCCGTCGTCCTCGTCCATGCATCTGCCGTCCCCGCGGATCTCGCAGGTTAAGCACACATTGCAGTTGGAGAACTGGTACTCGTAGAGATGGACGATCTCGAATTCCACCCCTTCCCTCTCGAATTCGTCCTGCACCTCGTTGAGGATGTTGCTGGTATTCCCCAGCGGGCGCGGGCTCCCGTTAAGCGCGATGACCTTCATGCCGGCCCATACCCCATTCAGTAAAAATATCTGTTGAGACGCGGAGTTTCGGCGCCGCGCAGAATGCGGATTTAAGTATCAATTTGATATAGGGAGCGTAGGAGATTCAATGACCGAGATGCTGAGAATAGCAGACCTCCGCGCCGAAGCCGGCGGCAGGGAGATCCTCAAAGGAGTGAACCTTACGGTCGAAGAAGGTGAGACATGCGTTCTGTTCGGGCCGAACGGTTCTGGGAAATCCACGCTCCTCTCCACCATCATGGGCTACAGCACCTGCAAAGTGACGGAAGGGCAGATCCTATTCAAAGGGCAGGACATCACGGGAATGAGCGTGGACGAGCGCGCCAGGCTCGGGATAGGCATGATGATGCAGAGGCCCCCCAACATCTTCGGGGTCAAGCTCGGCGACCTCGTCAAAGCTTCCGCCAAAAATAGGGAAGTCATCGGCCAGGCCGCCAACTTCAAGTTGGGCGAGTTCCTGGACAGGGATATCAACGTCGGTTTCTCGGGCGGGGAAATAAAAAGGTCGGAGCTTCTCCAGCTCACTGCCCAGAAGCCGGAGTTCATCCTTCTGGACGAGCCGGAATCGGGGGTCGACCTTGAAAGCATCGATCTCATCGGGAACAAAGTCAGGGATCTTCTCTTCGATCCGGCATCCGGTTCCGAAAGGCATGTGTCATCCCTGGTGATCACCCACACCGGCCAGATACTGGATTACATCGGCGCCGACCGCGGATACGTCATGAAGGAAGGCGTGATCCAGCGCACCGGGAATCCCGCCGACCTTCTCAGGAACATCAAACAGAACGGCTATGGGGAGTGATTCGATGCCAGGCAGAGACAGCTCGGTTAAAGAGGCCCTGAACAAGAAAGGCGCCTACGGCAAGGACATCGACCTGGAAAGATATGAGGAAGGCTCCAAAGACGCCGATCAGGTGGCGGATCTGGAGAGCTCCGAATACAGGAGATACATGGAGAACGTCGGAGTGGTGGCGGACGAGATGGCCCGCTCCGGAAGCCTGATGTTCATCGACAACGGCATGAGCCACTGCAGCCCCAGGATCCAGGAAGGCCTGGAGGTCATGTCCGTCAGCGAAGCCCTCAGAAAACATGACGGCCTCAAAGATTTCATGTGGAACGCCATGGATCCTGCCAAGGACAAATACACCGCCAAAACCTATCTGGAGGATGGCGACGGATTCTTCGTCCGCGTGAAGTCGGGATACCACATCAAAAGCCCCATGCAGTCGTGCATGCTTCTGAAAACCAACAGAACGGTGCAGAACGTCCACAACATCATAATCGTGGAGGACGGAGCATCCCTGGAGATGATCACCGGATGCACCTCGACGCGCCACGCCAACGATTCGCTGCATGTGGGGGTCACCGAGATGTACATCGGCGACAACGCGAACCTCACATATTCCATGGTCCACAGCTGGGGCGACAAGACCAACGTCCGCCCGAGGACGAAGACTGTCGTGGGCAGGAACTCCAACTACGTCAACAACTACATCCTCCTCAATCCGGTGGAATCCATCCAGAGCTTCCCCGCCGCAGACCTCGCCGAAGGGGCTTCCACGACGTACAACACCGTGTGCCTGGCCCATGCCGGCTCCGACATCGACACCGGCGGCATGGTCAGCCTGAACGGGCCCGGGAGCAGGGCGGAGATAATGAGCAGAAGCATATCCATGGGCGGCAAAATGTGCGCGAGAGGCCGTCTGGTCGGCAACTCGCCGGGAGCGAAAGCCCATCTGGAATGCAGAAGCATCATCCTGAAGGACGGCGGCTCCACCTTGGCCATCCCCGAGCTGGAAGCCCATGTGGCAGACGTGGAGATGACCCACGAGGCGGCCGTCGGGAAGATTGCCAGGGACCAGATCGAGTACATCATGTCCAGAGGGCTGGATGAGGACCAGGCTGTCAGCATGATCGTGAAAGGGTTCCTGTCCGGAAGCATCAACGGACTTCCGGAATCCCTGCAGAAAGATCTCGACGCGGCCATCGAGCAGGCCAACCTGGGCAGCTGATTTTATAGGGCAAGAAGGCGGGAACATCCGCCTCTCTTCCCGCGATCAAGCATTTTAGCGCGAATTATAAATAAAAGCGCCATCCAATAATCTGCCATGGCAGATAATCCGAGACCTTTGATGGTCACATTGATTGGGATCCTGTATCTGATCACAGGGATCCTGCTGGCCCTGCTTGCATTGCTTCTTCTGCTGACGACAGTGGTCGTAGGGCCGCTGGGCGCCGTGGGTTCGGCGATTCCGGGGGTCGGAGCTCTCGTCCACTTCATAATTGCCCTCGGGTTCTTCAAAGGATGGAAAGCTTGGTGGTATCTGGGCCTGATTTTCTCTGTGATAGGCGTGATAGGCGGTCTGCTCACCCTTCCCGTAGGCATCATCAGCATAGCGATCAACCTCATAATCATCTATTACCTTTTCAGGCCGAACGTGAAATCCTATTTCATCGGCTGAAACCGTTCCGGGGCCATATGCTCCGGCATTTTTCAGCGCAACAGCAATGATTTTATCTGCCTCCGATGATGGGCGGCTATGAAAGCCGATAGGCCTGCCGCAGTCACGCTGGTCGCCTGCCTTTACCTTGTCTTGGGGATCGTAACGCTCCTCGGAGGCATATGGCTCGTCCTGAACGATCACATGATATGGGGCCCCATAACGCTGGCCGCGGCCTTCGTCACCCTGCTTATGGCTGCGGGGATATTCCAGGGCTGGAGCGTCATGTGGTTCATCGGCCTGTTGCTGTCCACGCTGGGCATAATAGGCGGCATACTGATGATACCGGTCCCGATCGTGAACATCCTCGGCATCATATCGATCCTGGTCAACGTCCTGACCATCATATACCTGCTTCAGCCCCATGTGAAAGACTTCTTCCTGGGATGAAACGGATCACGTGAAGTTTTTCAGAGCCTGAAATCGGATCCGGCATCCATCACATGGATGATGTTCCTGTCGGGATCGAAGAACGACGTCTCCACACCGAACGGCGTGCGCACAGGATCCTCGACGAATTCCACGCCTTCGTCTATCAGACGGCGGTGCGCGTTGTACGGGGAATCTACGGCCAGATATGCGCCGGTATCTATCCCCGTGGAACCGGAAATCTCCAGGATTATCCTGCATTCCCCTCTGCACAGATAGGTGCGGCCGCCTTTCGAGCCGAGAATCCGCATGCCAAGCACGTCGCGATAGAATTCCGCCGACTTTTCCGCATCGGAAACCGGTATGCGCAATGCGAAAATGGACTCCGGCAGCCCTTCCACCGTGTATTCGAAAAGCCCTCCGTGAGGATCCCCGAGCGGCATGCCCAAGGCATCTCCCGCCCGGTATATAAGAGAGCATCCAGCAGATCGCCGATGTCGGGAAACAAACAAACCTTTAAATATAGAACCGATGTACCCTCTCACGTTGCCCTGGTAGTGTAGTGGCCTATCATAAAGCCCTGTCGAGGCTTTGACACGGATTCGAATTCCGTCCAGGGCGCTCATTCTTTTCTCCGAGCGTTTCTCCGGCAGCCGTCATGCCACCCGGAAGCCCGGCGGCCGCGAGCTCAAAAACCAATATATAGTGGCTGGCTCTAACCATCCTCCGTTGCCCTGGTAGTGTAGTGGCCTATCATAAAGCCCTGTCGAGGCTTTGACACGGATTCGAATTCCGTCCAGGGCGCTCATCAATTCTGGTGTTTTTTCCTGCTTGGCGGACAGTTCTGCTCATAGAAAGATAGATTATTCCTGAAAAGATTTTATACCGATTCATTATTGGTAGCACACATAAGAACATTCTTAATAATATAGGTGAAAAAATGTTCAGAATCATCATACCGACACTTGTGGCGATTATTGCCATATGCGCGGTGCCGTTTTATGCTCAGGATTCCGACGCTTCGTTCACGATCACCGACGGGACAGGCATGTCATTCGAATACCAGGAAGCGGAAGACAGGATCGTCCTCAACGGATCCGCCACTGCCCTCACGATCGCAGAAGCCGGCGCTGTAAGCAAGATTGCAGCCGTCGACAAGTATTCCACCTATGAATACACCAAATTCGAAGAACTCAAAGACCTCAGAGCAGAGGATCTCGGAAGCTTCTACGGAACCTCCAACCACGAGTTCATCATAACCGCTCTCGTGAAGATGGTCGAAAAAGGGGAGTTCTCCCTCGACGACACCATCATCCTCACTTCCTACACCAGCAACCTCGATCTCCGCGAGAAGCTCAGCAAAGAAGGGTTCACCAGGATCCTTGTCTGGAACTCGATAGAGAACTACTCGGACGTCGTGAGGATGGTGGAGGACGTCTCGCTCATCGCATCCGGAAGCATCCCGGATTCCATAAACAGCATGAAGAACAAGATCAAAGCCGTCGAAGACAAAGCTGCGAGCTACGACGGGAAGGACAGACCCAAGGCCCTCTATGTGTGGTATTACAGCAAATCCCTCCAGATCGGGAACACCGGGATCATGAAATCCATGCTGGACGTATGCAAGGCGAACAACATCGGATATGACCCCGACAATTCTTCCGCCAGATACGGCGACATCAACGCCATCACCAAGCTCCTGGAGAACAACAAAGACGCCGTCGTATTCGTGTCCAACAGCTATTTCAGCGACGGAAAGACGGTCGACGACTTCTACAAGGAAGCTTTCGCCGGAGACAGAACCGTTAAAGTCGTCCCGATGGGGCTCCAATGGAACAACTGGTGCCCGGATTCAGCCGACGGCCTCACCGAGATCGCGAATGCGCTCTATGCATCCGCGCCTGAGCCCGAACCCGCGCCTGAGCCCAGCAAAGGCCAGGACATGGGCCAGTATCTCGTGATCGCAGCCGTAGCGATGTCGATAATCCTCGTCCTGGCTCTTGCCGCGCTCTATTTCAAGAGAAAGGGCAAAGCTTAAGCAGGACACCCGAATCAGGAGGACGGCTATGAAATCCAATGGCAGAGCCGCGTCGGCAGCGGTTGCGGCGGCGGCATCGGCCGTCCTCCTCCTCTTATTCGTCGTTCTGGACCTTTCTCTGGCCGGAAAGGAGATGCTTTCCGTCCAAGAAGTCATAGACGCGCTTCTGGGGCATGGCACCTGGGCCAACGACATCATAGTCAACGGGCACAACGTCCCGCGCATAGTCTTCGGGATCGGAGTGGGCACCGGGCTCGCCGTGACGGGAGGCGTGATGCAGGCCGTATTCAGGAACCCTCTGGCCACGCCTTACATCCTCGGGCTGTCGTCGGGAGCATCGCTCGGAGCCGCTCTTGCCATCATGTTCCCGGTCTCCCTGATCCCTCTGGCCATCGCCCAGCCTCTGGCCGCGTTCGTCCTGTGCTTCGCGACCATGGTGCTGGTATACACCATATCCCGCTCCGGAGGCAGCCTGATCAAGACCGAGACCCTGGTCCTGGCCGGGGTGGCCGTCTCCTCGCTTATCTCCGCGATAGTCTCGTTCCTGACCTACATAGCCCCCAGCGAGAAGATGGGCAGCATCGTCTTCTGGTCCATGGGAAGCCTCGGGGATGCGGGATGGGACGAGATCTGCGTGGCGCTCCCGATAATCTTCGCCGGAATAATCCTGATGCTGACGCAGTCCATGAACCTCAACGCCATGATGCTGGGGGATGCCCACGCCATGGACCTGGGGGTGGACGTGAAAAAGACCAGGCTGCATCTGCTTATCATATCATCCCTGGTGGTGGCGGCCTGCGTATGCTTCGCCGGGACCATCGGATTCGTCGGGCTGGTGATCCCGCATATAATGAGGCTGATAATCGGCCCGGACAACCGCTTCATACTTCCTCTGTCGGCCATCGGCGGCGGAGCCTTCGTCGTGATGTGCGATTTCATAGCGCATTATGCGGCCCAGTTCTTCGGCGTCCTCCCGATAGGGATAGTCACCGCGCTGATCGGTGCGCCGTTCTTCATATATCTGCTGTGCAGCAGGAAAAAGGAGGTGGGATGGTGAGCGGAATGATGGATGTCGACGGCCTCGGCTATTCCTACAGGGAAAAGAAGGTACTCGACAGCATCAGCCTCAGCGTCGGCAAAGGGGAGATTCTGGGCATATTGGGCCCGAACGGATGCGGGAAATCCACTCTGCTCAAGAATCTCAACAAAAACCTCTCTCCGGAGCACGGATGCGTCCTCATCGAAGGGGACGACATCTCCGGCATGAAGAAGAAGGACATCGCCAAGAAGGTGGCGGTGGTCCCCCAGTCCAACGAGATCCGCTTCGCATTCACCGTAAGGGAGATCGTGGAGATGGGCAGGATGCCGTTCCAAGAATCCTTCAGAGGGCTCACTTCGTAGGACGAGCGCATAATCGCCGAGGCCATGGAGCAGACGGGCATAACCGGCATGGCCGACCGCCACATCAACACCATGAGCGGAGGGGAAAGGCAGAGGGCGATCATCGCCAGGGCAATAGCCCAGACCCCCGATATCATCCTGATGGACGAGCCCACCCTCCATCTGGACATCAACATGCAGTTCGAAATACTGGATCTGATCAGAGATCTGTCCCGCAGGAACGGCCTCGCCGTTGTCATAGTGTCCCACGACCTGCCGATGGTCGCCCGCTACTGCGATAGGATGGTCCTCCTCCACGACCATAACATATTCGCCATGGGAAAGCCGGAGGATATACTCACCGAGGACAACATGAAGACGGTCTTCGGCATAGACGCCCGGTTCGAAAAGGACGAGCGCGGAGCCAATACGGTCAGGCTTTTCGGCTCCTGCAGAAGCGGAAACCGACGGAAAGTTCTTTTATTGCACCGCGATGGTCGCGCATGCGCTGGATGATCCGCAGCAAAATCCACAGGGCGACCGTCACGGAGGCACGCCCCGACTACGAGGGGAGCATAACCGTCGATCTGGACCTTCTCGACAGGGTCGGGATATGGGTAGGCGAGAAGGTTCTGGTGGCCGACGTGGACAACGGCAGCCGCTTCGAGACGTATACCCTCCCGGGAGAGCGCGGATCCGGGATCATTGCGCTCAACGGCGCGGCCGCGCATATGTGCGAGATCGGCGACAAAGTCATAATAATGGCTTTCGAGCTCACGAACGACCCCATCCACGCCAAAGTCGTGCTGGTAGACGGGGACAACAAGCCTGTCAGAGACCTGGTATACCGATGTACGTCGTCTATACCGACGGCGGATCCAGAGGGAACCCGGGGAAAGCCGCCTACGGCGTGGTAGTGACCCAGGGCGGCAGAATCGTCCGCGAGAAGACGGCCTACCTGGGGATACGCACCAACAATTACGCCGAATACCGCGGCCTTATCGCCGGGATCACAGAGGTGCTGGATCTTGGCGGCAGAGAAGCCGAGTTCGTGATGGATTCCCAGCTCGTGATAAGGCAGATGACCGGGCAGTACAGAGTGAAATCCCCGGAGATGAAAGCCCTCCACGACGACGCGGCGGCTTTGGCCTCCCTCATCCCTTCCGTCGGGTTCAGAAACGTCCGCAGGAACGAGGAATTCATCCCGAGGGCGGACGAACTTGTCAACGAAACTTTGGACAGGAACCGAGGCTTCGCCGGCCACCATTATATATCCCGCCGATTCCCATTAGGAACCATGGAAAACGGGATTGCCATCGAGGCTGATCACCTCACAAAGACCTATGGCAATTTTGCGGCGATCTCAGACATCAACCTTTCCGTGAGAAAAGGGGAGTTCATGGGCCTCATGGGCCCGAACGGAGCCGGCAAAAGCACCACGCTCAAAGCCATCACAGGACTTCTCAGGCCCACTTCCGGAACGGTCCGCATCGATGGGATCGATATAAAAGACCATAGGCATGCGATGGAGCACGTAGGCTGCGTGATAGAGACGCCCGACCTGTATCCGGGATTCTCCCCTGCCGAGATCCTCGAATACATAGGAAAAATCTACGGGATGGACAGGCGGGAGATAGCCATAAGGTCCAGGGACGTCCTGGAGACGATGAAAATGTGGGAATGGAGGGACAAACCCATAAGCGGATTCTCCAAAGGGATGCGCCAGAGGGTGGTCATTGCCCAGGCGCTTCTCCCCAACCCCGGCATAATCATTCTGGATGAGCCGACGTCGGGCCTGGATCCCAGAGGGATGGTCGAAGTCAGGCAGGTCCTGAAAGAGCTCAGATCCAGGGACAGAACGCTGCTGATAAGCACCCACATACTCAGCGAAGTGTCGGAGCTGTGCGGTTCCGTCGCCATGATAAGGGATGGCAGGACCGTTGCGTCCGGGGATGTCAGCACCCTGATACACAGCAGCGGGCACACCGGCGTCGAGCTGTCCATAAGCACGATAAGGCCCATACCGGACGCGGCCCTCCGCGGCATATCCGCCTTGGAAGGCGTGACCTCTGCGGAGCGCAAAGGCGAATGCACCATATCGGTGGGATTCCAGGGCACCCCCGAGCAGCAGGCCGCAGTTGCCGAAGCGGTGTTCGATTCGGGCGCCGGGATGCTCTCGATGAACGAGAAAGGAGCATCGCTGGAATCGTTCTATATGGAGCTCACGGAGGGGGAGAGCCCATGAGCGCGCTGTCCAAGCTCAACCCGTTCAACATGCCCGACAGGACGGCGAATAACGCGGCGGCGGAACCGGACCCTTCCGGACCCTATCCCCAGAGCGGTCCGTCGAGGGAGGAATCCGGCACCTGGAGGGAATCCGGGTACTCAGCCACCGACGAGGAAGCCCACAGAGACGTGAGATACAGCATCGGATCCGCCGCCAGCCAGACGCTGACCGTGTTCATGGCCCAGATGAAGCTGTTCGCGAAGATGAAATGGACCTACATACTCCTGTTCATGGCGCTTCTCATCCCGGCGATCGCTCTGGGCTTCCCGGGATTCATGAATTTCCTCACGAATTTCGGCTTCAGCAACGCATATTCCAACACGCGCATAGCCGGCCTCCTTTTCTTCCTGCCGATCATGCTCGGCCTAGTGACCTCTGTTATGTGCGGGAAGCAGATGCCCACCGAATTCAAGGACAGAACCGCATATCTGAACATACCTCTGCCGATGTCCCGCGCCTCGTTCTATTTCGGCAAATATCTGGCCGGGTTCGTCATGTGCGTGGGGGTCTTCATGTTCGCATACAGCATGGCCATCCTGACCGTCCTAAGCGATTACAGCACCATATTCGCGGATCTCATCCTCGAATCACTGCTTCTGACGCTGATAGGCGTCCTGGCTTACTCGTCGACGGCATACTGCCTGGGATGCTTCACCAAAAAGGGATCGTCGATACTCCCGTTCGCGGTCATGAGCCTGATAATCCCGTTCGTGACCATGATCGTTTGCACCCGCTTCGAAGAATATACCCTGACCCTGCTCCCGTTCTTCCTGGGCGAAGCGGCGCTGGGGATACTCGGAGCGCCCGTGTCCGGTTCGGTCGGGCTGATAGCCATCGCGATGATGGACCTCTCGTCTGTCTGGACCATGGCCGCCGCAGGGATCGCCTGGACGGCCGCGATGCTTGCGATCGGATACATCAGAATCAGCAGGAGGGAGATGCGATGGAAAAGAAAGCATTGGCCGCGGCCGTTTTGGCGATTCTTCTGGCGGTCTCGCTCGCGCCGGCGCTGTCCGATGAGGCGTCTGCCGATACGGGAACCGCGAGGATATCCAATTCCTACGCAGGCTATTGCGAAACGACATATGACAATGCCCTCGTGAAATCCTCGGGCGAATTGTTCTTCAGAGAGACCAGCAGAGACAAGCTGTCGCAGATGGACAGGATCCTCGACGGAGACCATAAAGGAGAAGTCCCGGAGGAAGACACCGGATTCCGGACGGGAGAGCCCATCAGGATATATTACATCTCGGACAGCATATTCTTCTACATTCCGCTGAAATATACGGATGAAAAGGGCACCGTGCAGGTCTTGCCAGACAAATTCTACTTCCCTTGGGGAGCGGATTTCCTCGTCAAAGCAGGGGATTCGTTCTCGTTCTGCGTGACGAAAGCGACGGACAACAACGGAAAAGAAGTCTGCTGCTACGTCGAGAATCCCTATGACCTGCACTATTACGATTTCGAAGACGGGAAATGGGTGTCCAAAACCTATCGCGGAAGCGTGAAGACTACGCAGGAATTCACGTTCAGGACGGAAAGCTACGACAGGTCCCCCATGATCTACGTGGATGTGACCTACGTGGAAAGCGGGTTCAGCCAGCCGGAAGGATCTTCGGTGCTGTATGCCGCCCTGTTCGCGTCGGTCACGGTGCTGATATTCGCCGTCCTCGCATATGCGAGCCTCAAACCCAAATGGTCCAGATGAACGCCGGAAAGGGAGGGCCATCCCTCCCCCATGGCGCGATGAAAACAGATCTCAGAACCGGTTTCCGGCGATCTCCGACGGAAGATCCTCGGCTTTGACAAGTTTCTGCTCGCCCGAAGACATGTCTCTGAGGGTTACGGAACCGGTTTCCATCTCTTTGGCGCCGACGATTACGGCGTACTTCGCCCTCGCTGCGGACGCATACTTCAGGGCCTTGGCCATCTTGCGCCCCATTATGTCTATGTCCGCGGATATCCCGGCGGAACGGAGCGAAGCCACGATCTCCGCGGATTTGAGCCTCATGTCGTCGGTCACGGAAAGGACATACGCGTCGATTCCTTTGGGCTCGTATGCCTGCCCTTCCTTCTCGGCGGCCAGAAGAATCCTGTCGAATCCCACGGCGAACCCGGTCGAGAAGACTTTCTCCCCTCCGAAAAGCTCGGAAAGGGTGTACGATCCGCCTCCGCAGATCTGCTTCTCGGCGCCCAGAGCCGGAGCCTCCGCCTCGAAGACCATCCCGGTGTAATAATCGAGCCCGCGGACCACTCCCAGATCGATCTCGACGTCGTCCACCCCGTAGGCGGAAAGGAACGAGACGACCTCCCTGAGATAATCTCCGGCTTCCCCCGGAACTTTGCTGAGGACTTCGGTCCCTCCCACCGTCTCGGTCAACTCGAAAAGCGAGTCTATGTCCTCGGCGGCCACCCCCATCCCCTCCAGAAGCGGACGGGCCTCCTCATACAGCTTCTTGTCCAGTTTCTGCAGGACTTCGGCGGTGTTCTCCTTGGGGACGCCGATTTCGGCTATCCTCTGCCTGAGGACCCCTATGTGCCCTATGCGGATCTTGTAATTCTTGAGGCCGAACGATTTTATCATCGCGGCCGCCATGGATATGACCTCAGCATCCGTCTCGGGGGTGTAGCTTCCGATGAGTTCCGCGCCGAACTGGAAGAACTCCCTGTACCTTCCGCTCTGAGGCCTCTCGTATCTGAAGCACTGGCCGAAATAGAATATCTTTATCGGCTTGGGCTCGTTGGCCATGCCGTTCACGAACATCCTGATGGCGGGAGCCGTCATCTCGGGGCGGAGAGCGATGTCGCGCCCGCCTTTGTCCTTGAACGCATAGAGCTCCTTCAGCACGTTCGGTCCGGATCTGAGGATGAAAAGCTCCGCATCCTCGAATATGGGGGTTTCTATCTCCCTGAATCCGAAATTGCCGGCGACACTTCTGAGCCTTCCCTCATAGAATCTGCGTTTCTCCATCTCATCGGGGAGAAAATCCCTGGTACCGCGCGGACACTGAATCATATTCCGGCGAAAGCGCGGATACTTTATATAATAACAGTGCGGTGTCCTTTTCGATTCTAAAAACTATATAGAATATTATAATAGGTTATTTTATATATTAGTATCTAAAATACAAAAGTTGATTTAAAATTTAATTTAAATACTATGGTTGCGATAGTGTTCTCGAGAAAGTGATGTCATGGCTGAACCCGAAGCGATTCCCGAGTCCTCCGCGAACGGAGGAGCATGCGATATACAGGAGGCATACCCCAAAATCAAATCCAAATCCGAGGCAGTGGAAATTGTCCGCGGAATACTGGAAAACAACGGGATTCCATACAGAATCTCCGGGGGGATGATAATCATAGAAACCGTAAAACCCTGCAGGATATGCCAGCACATATGCGTCCACTCTGACGCGGCGATAGTCCTGACCTACAGAAAGCTGGACAGGACGCCGCCTTTCGATTTCCTCAACGACATCAACGCCAGGTCGGAAGCCGGGACCTATTTCGTCGAAGGCAACAGCATAGTCTACCGCAACTATGCTTACATGGACGGGCAGATCGAGGAGAAGCTGTACATGATTCTGGCCGACGGAAAAAGAAAGTCGATCGAATACTGCTTCGAAAAGGATGTCGGAGGCCCCGTCTATGGCTGATGCGGGCTCTGACATCAGCCTCTTCCCCCCGGTCTTCATGGGAGCCGATGAGGCCAGAAGAAGCCTCTTAGCGGATACCTACGAGGATTCCAGCCTGGGATGGCAGAGCAAAAAGAAGTTCCTGTCCAAGCTGGCGGAATTCGATCCGGACAATCCGGACAGCAGAGGCGGCGCGGCCATTTACGTCCATGACGGGAGAATCCTGGTGGACAGCGAATGCACCCACAGCCTCATCTGCTCCGGGACAGGGACCGGAAAGACCATGCTGTTCATGCTGCCCTCCGCATTCACATGCATAATGTCCGGGGAATCGGTGTTCGTAATCGATCCGAAGGAGGACTGCCGCAAAAGGCTGAAACCCATATGCGACAGGCTCGGCATCGACACAGTCGTGCTGAACCTCAGGCACCCGGCGGAATCCGATCGCATCAGCCTGATGGCTGAGATCTTCAGGAAATACAAATCCGGGGGACGCGCCAGATCGGAAGCCATACAGGACGTAGAGAAAATAACTCTGGCCCTCATTCCGGACGAGGAAAACCGCAGCAAGGACACTTATTGGACCCAAAGCGCCAGATCCATTCTCCGCGGATCGATCGTGCTGCTCCTCAAAAGATGCACCAAAGCCGAGGAAATCACTTTCACATCGATGACCGTAATCGCAGGAAGAGTGTTCGACGAGAACTCTACGGATAACTGTTGGGTCAAAAACCTCCCCGAAGAGGATTACGTCAGCCAATGCTTCATGCCGATATTGAACAACGCCGATTCGACGGCCAGAAGCATATACGGGACGTTCAGGGGATACATGTCGAAATTCTCGACCAACTTCGATCTCAACAATCTCCTGTTCGGCGGAGACAAAAACATTTTCGACATCGGAGACAGACAGAAGATAGTCTTTCTCGTGATGCCGGACGATTCAGGGACGTATTTCTGCGTCGCCTCGCTGATCACCAGCATGCTGATCCAGAAGCTATACGAGAGATCTTCGCGCGAACCGGACGGGGCGCTGCCGGTGAAATGCAACATCCTCCTCGACGAATTCGGGATCATGCCTCCGATCCCGGACGTCGACGTCTATCTGAGCACCAGCAGATCCAGGAATATCAGGTGGATCATGTGCATACAGTCTTTCTCCCAGCTGACCGACAGATACCAGGAGAAGGCCGGGATCATACTCGGGAACGTATCCAACCTCATGTTCATGTTCAGCCAGGAGCTCAAGACTTTGGAACATATCCAGAAGCAGCTCGGAAAGAACGAGAACGGAGAGTTCCTGATGCCCATATCCGAGCTCCAATCCATTCCGTTCGGCAGAGCCATCGCGATGAGGAGGAGGATGAAGCCTTTCATGACCTATCTCGACCACATCGCGGATCGTCTGTGCCCCATACCTGCGGAACCTTCCGAACCGGTTTCCGAGGAAAAACCGGAGCATGAATCCCCGGAATGCAGCGGCGAAGCCGCAGAAGAGGAGGAAACCAGGATCGAAAGCGGCTCCGAAGCGGATCAGAGCCCTCCTGAAACCCAGAGCGATCATATGTTTAGCCCCACCGAGATCGAAGAAGTCAGAGCCATCCTCGATAGAATCAGATCCACCATGGATCTGAAGCGTGTAAGGCCCAAAAAATCCAAAGGATCGGACAGACGCGTAGAAAAAGTGAGCATAATGTTCGACGAGACATACAGCACCGTGGAGAACGGCATCCGCATGTTCATCGCGGCGGCGTCCGAGTTCAAAAAGAGAGCCGACGCCGTCGATGCGCTCAGCAGAAGGATAGCTCTGGGCTTCGAGAGCATGAGATCGGCCGAGGCCATGAGCAGAGCCAGAGATGCGCTGGCCCTCATCAGCGATGAAACATACGAAAAAATCTCTTCCGAAACGAAGGGCGTATTCTGACAAGAATTCTCCGCCCGGCCGAAAATTAAAGAGGGCTTCCGCCCTCTGTTTCATTCGTCTTCGTCGAAGACGGCCCCGCATTTGGGGCACCTTTTCGCGTTGGCGGGGACTCTTTCGCCGCATTCGGTGCAGACGAAAACCTCTGTGCTGACGTCCACCGTCCCGTCCTCATGGGTGATCTCCGCCTCGGTGTCCTCGTCGAATGTCTTCCCGCACTTGGGGCAGACCAGAGCGTCGGCGGTAATTTCGCATCCGCATTCGGAGCAAACGAAACGGTCTTTCTTCTTGGGCTTCAGCTCTTCCGGGACGTCGATGTACGCGCCGCATTTCCTGCAGTTGACCTCTCCGGGAAGGACTATCGCCCCGCAGTTCTTGCATCTGCCGTATCCCTGGGGGTACAGGCGGCCTTCGTCCTCCATCTTCTCGCGGGCTTTGCCGATGCTTCTCCTCATCAGAGCGGAGAAAATCAGGATCACGAAGAACATCGACGCTATGTACGCGGTAGTATATGCCGAACCGACGAAGCATATCTTCATCATATCCCCGTCGGAGATTCCGGTGTCGTACGTGAACTGCAATCCGTTCTTCTTGTCTTCGTCCACGTATACCTTGAGCAGATAGAACTTGCCGCCATCCAGATCCAGCTTGGCTGTGCCCCGGTATGACCCGTCGGCGTTCTTTGTCAGATCTATGTCTTTGAACGTCTTCGTATCGTTGGTCGTCAGGCGTATGGCCCCGAACGATATGCCGCTTATCGGGCCGTAATCTATCCCGGGATTGAAATCCTTGCCTTCGACCGGGACGAGAGTCATTACGAGGGTCCCGCTGGATTCGTCATAGGAGACGTCCCTGACATATTTCCCGTCGATGTCGATGGTGCTTTCCAGGTCATGGTTGACCCCCATGTATCCGAACGTCCCCAGAAGGAGCGAGAATACGATGAAGACGGCCCCTATCAATGCCTTGACCTTGACCGAGGTGACCCCCAGAAGATGCGGCACCATGTACAGGATGATGGCCACGACCAGGAAGCCCAAGCATGCCGTGGACGCGAACCCCATCGCCTCCAATATGAGGGCGACGGCAATCGCGATGATTATCGCCACGATCTGCTTGGTATTGAGGGCAGACAGGTCCTTTCTGAGACCCGACTTGCCTACCGTTGCTTCTGCCATGGGGACGGACTATCGGTTTTCTCTTAAAAATATATGCGACGTCCGATTCCGTGCTTTTTGCCTAATAATAAATACCGCGTGGGCATGGGGAGAATCCGCGGAGAACCTTATGGCGACGATCGAGGACCAGATCAAGGAATTGGAGGAGGAGATCTCCAAGACCAAATACAACAAGGCGACGGAAGGGCACATAGGGAAGTTGAAGGCCAAAATAGCCCGCCTGAGCCAGGAAGAGGAGAAAAGACGCTCCTCCAAAGGTCCGACCAAGGGTTTCTACGTCAAGAAAGCCGGGAACGCCACGGTCGCTCTGGTGGGATTCCCTTCCGTAGGTAAATCCACCCTGCTCAACCAGCTCACCGGAGCCAAATCCGAGGTCGGGGCATACCATTTCACCACCCTCGACGTCGTGCCCGGGGTCATGGAATACAACCACGCGAAAATCCAGATCCTGGATATGCCCGGTCTGATCAAGGACGCATCCCGCGGCAAGGGAAGAGGAAGGGAAGTCATCGCTGCGGCCAGATCCGCGGACGTCATCCTCCTTGTCGTGGACATCTTCAACCCCAACATGAACGTGCTTTTCAAGGAGCTCTACAACGCCGCCATCCGCATGAACCAGAAGAGGCCGGATGTCGTCATAACCCCGGGGGACCACGGCGGGATCATCGTCAAGCCCACGGTGAAGCTCACCAAAATCGATGTGGAGACCATAAAAGACATGACTGCCGCCTACGGGCACATCAACGCGACGGTGGTCGTCCGCGAGGACATCGACGTGGAGCAGATGCTGGACGTCCTGGCCGGGAACAGGGTGTACATCAAATCCATCATGGCCATCAACAAAGTCGACCTCGCCAAGCCCGGCCAGCTGGAGTCCGTGCAGGAGATGCACAAAGCGTATCGCAACGTCCCGGTGTCCGCCGCCACCGGATTCGGCATAGACGAGCTGAAGCAGGCCATCTACGACACCATAGACATGATACGCGTCTACCTCAAGCCCCAGGGCCAGGAGGCCGATATGGATATCCCGCTCATCGTCAAGCGCGGGAACAGCGTCGGGGATGTCTGCGAGCTCATCCACAGGGATTTCAAGAACAATTTCAGGTATGCCATGGTCTGGGGCAAGAGCGCGAAGTTCCCCGGCCAGACAGTCGGGATGGACCATGTCGTCCAGGACGAGGACATCCTCTGCATCATCGTCAGAAGATGATCCCCGCGGCGGCCGCAGTGCCGATACCTTTAACAGAGCCTCGCGGGATGGCGATGCGTGACATACGACGGCAGCCCGGCTGATTTCGTGTTTGACAGATGGACGGAGGGATCCGCCCCCATAGAGGAGATAAGGAAGTTCGCCGAGGCGGCGTCTGACCCGGGATCGGAAGGCTATATCCCGAAGAAAGACAGAATCGCCGTGTTCGACATGGACGGCACCATACTTTCCGAGAACAATCCCGGCGACATGGAATGGGCGCTCTATCTCCATCGCATTTATTCCGACCCCGGATACAGGGCCACGCAGGAGCAGAAAGACCTGGCGGAAGAGATGGTCCAGGTCATCCGCACCGGCATCAAACCCCCTGGATTCACCGCCAGGAAGAACAGATGCAACGCCGAGGCCTTCGACGGGATGACCGTCGGGCAATACGTCGCGTACATCAAGGATTTCATCTCCCGGCCGTCCGACACTTACGACGGAGCCAGGCGCCGGGATCTTTTCTATCTGCCGATGGTCCAGCTCATGGAATACCTTGCGGCATGCGGATTCACTGTGTTCATCTGCTCGGCGACGGAGATCATCAATGTCAGGACCACCATAGAAGGCATCATAGACATACCGATGCACCAGGTCATCGGGACCGAATATCTGATCACGGCTTCCGGGCAGGGGGATGCGGACGGCATGAGCTATGTCATGGACTGGAACGACGATCTGATCTACACCAGCAGGATACAGCTCGTGGCATCGGGCATGAACAAGGTCATAAAGCTCATCCAGGGCATCGGCCAATGCCCGGCGATCGCGTTCGGGAACGGCTCCGGCGATTTCAGCATGCTCACTTATGTGTCCCAGAACCCGTTCTACAAGGGGAAATGCTTCATGCTGCTTGCGGACGACGACGTCAGGGATTACGGGAAGCCGGAGACCGCCGCGAAACTCAGGGAGCAGGCCGAGGAGATGGGCTGGTCGGTCATATCCATGAAGGAAGACTTCAAAACTATCTACAGAGAAGGCATAAAGCCGAAATTCAGGGACATCGGCGAAGTCTTCGGTGACGGCCGCTTCATCTGAGGGCCGCTCTCCGACATGTTTATGCTGGCACTCCGCGATTCTCCCCCGAGGCGCTTCACCCATGCCTGAGAAACACAAGATCATAATCGACAGCGACACGGCGGGAGATGATGCGGCGGCGCTCATACTGGCCGCCAAAAGCGACACTGTGCAGATCCTGGGGGTCACGGTGGCCGCAGGGAACGTAAGCCTGGAGCAGGCGGCGAAGAACAGCATGGCCGCCCTGGAACTCGCAGGATCCGACGCCCCCGTCTATCTGGGAGCTACCGCCCCGCTTTCCGGGGAGGAGAAGGAATGCTTCAGCGTCTACGGCAAAGACGGGATGGGCGACGCGGACATCATCCACCCGAAAGGAAAGCCCCAGACGAAAGGCGCCGTCGATTTCATTCTGGACACCGTCAGGGACAATCCCGGAGAGATCGAGATCATGGCCCTCGGCCCGGTCACCAACATCGCTCTGGCGATCAGGAAAGACAGGGAAACCATGTCCAAAGTCAAACGCATCTGGTCCATGGGGACCGCCGGCTTCGGCCCCGGCAACGCCACCCCTGTTGCGGAATTCAACGTTTACAAAGACGCGCCCGCTTACAGGACCATGCTGGAATTGGGGGTTCCGGTGACGGTGATCGGCCTCGACATGGACGACGCGCCCACCTGGACCTACGAGGATAAGCTGGCGGAGATGAGGGAAGGGAACGACATCCAGCGTTTCATAGAGGCCGCCACCCGCAAGCTCCTGGAATTCAAGAAAGGAAACGGCATACCTGCGGTGGATCTTCCCGACGCGGTGGCGATGGGGTGCCTCGTATGGCCGAATTTCGTTGAAGAGACTGCCCAATGCTACGGGAGCTGCATAACCGAGCCGGGAGAGACCTACGGGATGGTCATCTTCTACAAAGAAGGCTTCACCTACGATTCGATGCCCAAGATAGGCAGATGCAACGTGTCCGTGGTCTCCAAAGCGAAGAAAAACGAATTCGTGGACAGGCTCAACGCGGCTTTCAGATCGTGACCGCATGAACGCCGCTCTGCGCCGGGCCATCGGATGGGATTCCGGCGCAGAGCCGCCCTTTATCGCCGACAAAGGGATCGGAAACGGTTTTTCAGCGGCGATTACGACCTGCTGTCGATCTCTTTCCTGACTTTGGCGATGAAATCGTCGAGCTTCATGGTACCGGCATCGGAGCCGTCCCTGCATCTCACGGTGACGACGGTGCCGTCATCGCCCTCTTTCTCTCCGAGGACGAGCAT
The DNA here is from genome assembly GCA_016281925.1 of Methanomassiliicoccaceae archaeon. GTDB lineage: Archaea > Thermoplasmatota > Thermoplasmata > Methanomassiliicoccales > Methanomethylophilaceae > Methanoprimaticola. Next base: position 9,483 of record JAEEJP010000073.1, on the reverse strand, counting down.
GTACGGGACTTTCTCCAGCTGGGCCTCGCGGATCTTGTATCCGATCTTCTCGTCCCTGTTGTCGAGTTCGACCCTGATTCCCGCGGACTTCAGCTTCGCTGCAACATCGGACGCGTATCCGAAGGTCTTCTCCGACACAGACAGGACCTTCGCCTGGACGGGGGAGAGCCATACCGGGAATTTCCCCGCGAAGTGCTCGGTGAGGATGCCTATGAACCTCTCGACCGATCCGAATATGACCCTGTGGATCATGATCGGGCGGTGCTTCTCCCCGTCGGCCCCGACATAAGTCATGTCGAACCTCTGAGGCTGCTGGAAGTCGAGCTGGATGGTTCCGCACTGCCACGTCCTTCCGATGGAATCCTCCAGATGGAAATCGATCTTGGGCCCGTAGAACGCTCCGTCGCCTTCGTTGACGATGTACTCGAGCCCGGCGTCTTCGAGAGCGGTGATCAGGCCGTTGGTAGCCCTCTCCCAATCCTCGTCGGAGCCCATGCTGTTCTCCGGCCTGGTGGAAAGCTCGACGTGATACTTGAATCCGAACTTGGAGTAGACCTCGTCCACGAGCCTGATGACCCCTTTGATCTCGTCGGTTATCTGCTCTGGGGCGATGAACAGATGCGCGTCGTCCTGGGTGAAGCACCTGACCCTCATCAGCCCGTGGAGGGTTCCGGACCTCTCATGCCTGTGGACCAGGCCGAGCTCGCCCATCCTTATAGGCAGCTCCTTGTAGGAGTGGGTGTGGATCTTGTACACCAGGATGCTGCCGGGGCAGTTCATCGGCTTGATGCAATAGGTCTCGTCGTCGATCTTGGTGGTGTACATGTTCTCTTTGTAATGGTCCCAATGCCCGGATCTGAGCCAAAGCTGCTGGCTGAGGATCTGCGGGGTGGATATCTCCTGATAATCCTCCCTGACATGCAGCTCCCTCCAATACTCTATTAGAGAATTCTTCAGTACCATCCCTTTGGGAAGGAAGAACGGGAATCCGGGGCCCTCATCCATGATTGCGAAGAGACCGAGCTCCCTTCCGAGCTTGCGGTGATCCCTCTTCTTGGCCTCCTCGAGCATCGTAAGATGAGCGTCGAGAGCCTCCTTGCTGGCGAACGCCGTCCCGTAAATCCTCTGGAGCATCTTGTTGTGCTCGTCCCCGCGCCAGTACGCTCCCGCTATGGAGAGGAGCTTGAACGCCTTGACGGCTTTGGTGTACAGCGCATGCGGCCCGGCGCAGAGGTCGGTGAAATCGCCCTGCCTGTAGAAGCTTATCGCTTCGCCTTCGGGGATGTCGCCGACTAGCTCGACTTTATAGTCTTCCCCCTTGGATTTCAGATAATCTATCGCCTCTTCGCGGGACATGGTGAAGGTCTCGATTTTGATGTTCTCCTTGACGATTTTCTTCATCTCGGCCTCGAGCTTCTCCAGATCTTCGGGTACGAAGCCGCCCTCCTTATCGAAATCATAGTAGAATCCGTCGTCTATGGCCGGCCCGATCGAGAGTTTGGCGTCGGGGTAAAGCCTCTTGACGGCCTGTGCGAGAACATGCGAAGCAGTGTGCCTCAGGACCCTGAGCTCGTCTTCGCATTCCTTTACCGTTCCATCGCTGTATAAAGCCTTCATTATATCACTCAGCACCCGTCCGAATACGAAATCGGGCTGGGATTGTTGGTTGGGGGAGGCGCATAACTTCCTGGAATTTAATTATAGGCCTGAATCTTCCTATCAAAAATAAAATACAATTTTTGATTTTTGAAAGTATTTAAATAACCAGTGTTATACAAAATAGAGTTTTGATTATTGCCGCCAGTATGACGGTAAAGCGCGGCATGATCTGACTGGACTAGGTGAGGGATTGAGATGCAAAAAGTAAGCAGCCTAAGCGAGTCGTACAGCGACTATTCGCTGCTTAGCGCAATAAAAAATGAGCCTCATTTTGTTGATCTTCTGGATGCCCTTTATAAATATATATCCGACGATGAAAACTCCGCATCCAGCAATAGTTTTTCTGAGAATCTGAAACGCTATATCCCGAAAGGGATTCAACAAATCGACATCGACAACATCGCCAGAGGGATGACGATCCAGAAAGACCTCTGCAGCGATCTGAATTGCAACTCCGACACTCTGGGCAGATTCTGCGAGACTCCGCTTAAGATGGGCCTGATATCAAAAAAAGTCATCGCCAAACCGAAGCTGTTTTTCATTTACTATCTTACAGAAAGAGGGCTCCGTTTATGCTGGATGCTCCATAATCTTAAGACCCTCAGCGAAATGACAAAAGTACAATCGGAGAGAAAACATTCAGAAAATGCATCCCATATAGAATCGGACAGCTCCTATTTGCATAAGCAAAGAAATGCGATGAAAGCGGATCTGGCTCTTAATTATCTGATAAATATGGGGTTGCTGACTCTGGCCGAAGATGGGGACGACGGGTACAGATGGGAAAACGGCACCCAGGATATTTCGATCAGAATCGAAACGGCCCCGGTTGACAAGACAATAAGTTTAGTTTACTATGACAAAGAGAACATATCTGATTCGGAACCCGCTAGTTATTATGATGATCTGTGCAACACGATTTTAGGACATCTCGAAGACAGATGGGATGCTGTCGACGACATGTTCACCGGCAAAAAAATCCGTGCAGGATATCTTCCGATTACTTTTGCGGCGCCGGCATGCGATGCCGACAGCGTTTCGAAGATCAACGATGGCCTGAGATATTATATCAAAAACATAGCGGAAGACGAGGGATCCTGCAGCAAAGTGGAGCTCCAGACCGTTGTTTTCGGAAACGAAGCCGAAACAATCAACGGCTTCGATTCGGTCGGGACCGACGGCCATTTATTCGATTTCACACCCGGCAAAGGGACGGCAGACATATCAGCGGCGATAGATTGGACGATTGCCACGTCCGAATGCTACTGCAGCTATTGCTGGCAGAAAACCTATCAGAGCACGAAGATAACCAAACCCCGGATCATTCTTATCCTGCCGAACTGCGCGGATTATGTTCAGCCAGACAAAATAACAGTAAATAGAATTAAAACATATCTGAAATCTAGTAAAAAAGAAATATGGGCGTTCTTTTTTGGAGAACCTGATTCATCATTTTTCCAAACAATAGTCGATATGATCGGGATCGACAGAGTGCTCATCGGAAATAAGGACGATTATCTCAGCATGTTCTCGTGGGCAGCCAAATATACCTACAATCTCTGCCGCGCGTCGGCTGGCAACAGCGGATCGGAACAAAAAACTGCGGTCTACGATCCGCGGGAAAACAACATCAATTTTGCGGTCAGAATTGGTTCGGCGGCATCCGGTAAGAGCATGTATGCCTACCCATCAAGAGGGACTGCAGTAAGAAAAGTAGTGATCGGAAGCTCCGGCAAAAGCCAAGAGATAGGAAGGCTGCCGGCGCCGAAGAATTCGAAACCTTGCCATGCAAAAGGGCAGCCTCCGAAATGGGAGCTGCAGATCCGGAAGCATAAGATAGTCTGAAAAAATCGCTTCGAAATAATTGCGGGGGCAAGCATGCCCCCTTTTTACTTCATCGCACTTCTGATCCACCATATCAGCAGTACGCTTCCGCTAGGATATGCTCCGAAAGAATGGCCCTGCCAGCCTGCGGCCCCGCTGATATTGATGCTTCAACAAAAAGCAAAATAAGTTTTTTAAGCACAGAATGTAATGGAAGACGGGGTCCACAATGGCAGAGGAATGGTGGCACGAATCATTTTGTAAAGGGAACATGGTTAGAGGAGAAAGAACCATGATAACCGTGAGGGCAGAAGGCGACTACCCTTACGAATACAGATTCTCCGTGATCCAGAAAAACAAGGTGGAACTCATAGGATATGAGGGCGCCGAAACCGAATTGGTGCTTCCCCACCACATCTGCTGCGGCGATGAGAAATATCTGCTGGATTCGATAGGCACCAGGGCATTTGCAGACCACAAAGAACTCCGCAGAATAACGGTACACCCCGACACGCAGAACATCTGCGCGCTGGCTTTCGAAAACTGCCGCGACCTCCAGGTCATTTACAGCCTCACGACAACAAAAATCTATGGCAACACCTTCAGGGGATGCTTCAGAACGCTGGTCACCGTGCCCTACGACGACTCGGACGCCGCGGTCGACCCGTACGATCTGATCGACTATTCACCCAGAAGAGACCCGATGCAGCCCGATCAGTCGCTTTCAGCCAGCTCCGATCCGTCCGACATCTGATCCTAACATCATTTACCAAAACATTTTATTTCCTGTTTCATGCCATCCGAGCGCAGGCTGCTTCCGACTCAAATTAATAATATGGAAGCGGACATACCTCGGAACGAATGCCCCCTGAAAACCCGCATCCGATAGTGCCTTTGGATTCCTCTGATCTGGATATAGGCCTGGTAGGCGGCAAGGGGGTGAACATCGCCAAGATGATCGCGGAAGGATTCAGCGTCCCTCCCGCATACTGCGTCACGGTCGACGCATACGACATGTTCCTCGACGTCACAGGGCTGAGAGATAGAATATCGGATGTCCTCCAGGCCACCGATTTCGACGACGACTCGTCTTTGGAAAGATCATCGGAAGCCATAAAAAAGATGATTGTAAGCGCCGACATCCCTCCCGCGGAAATCGAGGCCCTCAAAAAAGACCTTTCCGGGATGCAGGGGCGCTATTTCGCCGTCCGTTCGTCGGCCGTCGCGGAGGATCTCGCGGATGCGAGCTTCGCAGGGCAGCAGGACACTTTCCTCAACGTAGAAAAGCACGACATAGCCCGGATGGTCCTGGTATGCTGGTCATCCTATTGGAACGCCAGGGCGATGAAATACAGGCATGACGCCTCCAAAGACCATCTGTCCCAGGGCATGGCGGTGGTCATCCAGAGGATGGTCTCCTCGGACATCAGCGGCGTCATGTTCACGTCGGATCCGGTCACGGGCGAGGACCATACCGTGATAGAGGCTTCCTGGGGGCTCGGAGAATCCATCGTATCCGGGATCGTGACTCCGGACAGATACGTCATATCCAAGGAAGGGAAGGTAACCGAGGCCGACATACGCAACAAAGACCGCGGATTCTTCCTCGTTGACGGCACCAACAAGGAGGTGGAGATCCCTTCCGAGAAGGCTCTTGCCCGCTGCGCCGATGACGGGATTCTGAAATCGATCGCGGAGGAAGGCAGGAGGCTCAGGGAACGCTTCGGATGCCCGCAGGACGTGGAATGGGCGGTCGAGGACGGGAAGGTATACATACTGCAGTCCAGGGCGATCACCACCCTCCCGGACGGCTCCGAGACGGACGGGATACTGTGGTCCAGAGGATATGGCGACGAATATTGGGCTGACGCCACCACGCCTATGTTCTACACGGTCATGGGCAAGATGCTGACCGACTACGTCAACCATGAGGGGGCGCACATGATGGGCTACAAAGATCTGGAATCCGGCCCTCTGACCAAGCTCCACAAGTCCAGGGTCTACTTCTCGGCCACGGTCCTGGAGAGTATATTCGCCCACTATCCCAAACTGATACGCTCGAGAGAGCTGCTGGAATACTTCCCCCGGAACGAGCAGGAAAGGATATCGAAGTATCCGAACGACATCCTGGGAATGGCGAAATCGCAGATCTGCCTGCTGCTCCGCGACAGGGACGGCATGATCTGGCGGACGGACAAGGCCTACAGGAGATGGGCGGAAGGCTTCCTGAGAATCTGCGGGGAATTCGATTCCGTCGACCTCCGCGGGCTGACGGACAGGGATCTTTCGGGATGGTACGCAAAAATACGCGAATCGTCCACGAAACATTACCAGCTCATACGCTACGGGATGGTCTCCCATTCTATAATGACCAACCTTCTGGTCAAGAACTGGTCTGCCAAATGGCTGGGCGACGACGGAAGCATTTACGCCGGTCTGATGTCCGGCCTCGAGGACAACAAAACGATCGAGACCAACAAAGGATTCTCGGACCTGGGCATCGCGCTCAGGAACGACCCCGCAGCAAGGGAAAAAGCGTCCTCCATGGGCGGCCGGGAGTTCCTCGCTTGGCTGGAATCCTCGGATTCCGGCTTCAAGGACGCTTACGGGAAATTCATATCCGAATTCGGGCACAGATCCGGAACCAGGGAGCTTAATGCCCCCAGATGGGCGGAAGACCCGGATTATGTTTTGGGGATGGCCCTCCAGATGTGCGCCGGCGGCGTGGACCTGAGGAAAGAGTTCGAGAACGGAGTGAGGCGCAGAGAGGAGACTGAAGCGGATGTGCGTAAAAGACTGGGCTTCCTCAGAAGGACCCTGCTGTTCAAGGTGCTGAAATACGCGCGCACCTACCTCATATTCAGGGAGAACCAGAGGTTCTATCTCGACCACATCATGTACAGGAACAGGCTCATCTTCCTCGAAGAGGGGAGGAGGCTCCGCGATCGCGGGCTTCTGGACGACGAAGAGGACATCTTCTTCCTGGAGGACACGGAAGCCGTCGGCATACTGGAGGGCAGGGACATCGGCCCCATAGGAAGCCTGATCGCCCCGAGGAAGGCCGAGTTCATGAGATACCGCGACAGACTGCCGCCCAAATTCCTCCTGAACGGCGTGGATTTCGACGACGATCCGGTCTCCCACGGCGACGTTCTGGCGGGCGCCGCGTCCAGCCCGGGGACTTGCCGCGGAAAGGTCCGCGTGATAATGGACGTCAGAGAGCTCGGACAGGTGGAGAAAGGGGAGATCCTGGTGACCAGCAACACCGATCCGGGATGGACCGTGGCGTTCTCCAAGCTTGGAGGGCTCATAACGGAGACGGGGGGCATCCTCTGCCACGGAGCGGTCATATCCCGCGAATACAGGATCCCTGCCGTAACCGCGGTCAAATCGGCTACCAGCATCCTGAAAACCGGGGATACGGTGATAGTCGACGGCAGCAAAGGGGAAGTCACCATATTGGAGGGGACGGAATGAACGGAGACCCGGAATGGAACATAAGCTATTATTTCAATCTGCACGACAGCGCCAACGGCGTCACGGCCTTCATGCGCATAGGGAGCAAACCCAACAGGAACGAGAAATCGGTCTTCCTGTTCGTGATCGAAAAGGACCGCGTCTGCGGGATCAGGAATGCCGTCCCGTGCGACGGCGACAGGAAATCTTGCTCGGGGCTGTCTTTCGCGGAGGAAGACGGCGCCTGGAGGATCAGATACGACGGCCCGCTGTTCGACGCGGCCGCCGAAAAGCCCGTCCCGCTGGCGTCATCCCTGGACATCTTATGGAAACCTGTGAACCCGCTGATGGACTACCACGATTGTGTGGACGCCCGCGGGGCGGAGATGTCGTCCAAGACCGCGTCGGAGCATTTCGAGCAGTTCGGCCTGGCATCCGGGAAGATCGCCGTCGGGGATTCGTCGTATGGCATCGACGCCACCGGCGAAAGGGATTACAGCGAAGGAGTCCGCGACTGGGGCTCGCCCAAGATGTGGCTCTGGCTCAACTCAGTCTACGGGAAAGACATGGGATTCAACGCCACCAAGCTGTCCACCCAGATGGGCGACGTGGACGCGGGATACGTCGGAACGGGATCGTCCAACGACCCCGTCGTCGGGATCGACGTGGACATAAGCTACGACGGGAGCATGCCTTCGTCCTACGCGATGAAGATGCGCTGCAGATCCGGCGCGGAATACGATGTCAGAGGCAGGATAATGAGGCACGCCCGGCTCCCGATGCAGGGAAGCAGCGAGATGATGCTGATCGAGACGATATCCTAGACCGAGATGGAGGGCAGGACCGGCTGCGGCATCGCGGAATTCCTGGTCCCCGCCGGACGCGGCGGCGAATGATCTCATCCGGTCCCGCCCGGAACCTCTGTGCGGGACGGATCCGCAGCGAAATGGAAGCTTCCCCGCCGGAATTGCCTAATGCTGTAAGACCGTAGCGGATATAAACAGCAAAGGGATTAGCATCTTCGCAGACCGGCACGAAGCGTCTCTGCCGTCCCTTGCATGAAAACTCTTCCAAAACGTGGGGTTTACCCAATGGACAAAAAAATCGTAGATGTTAACGAGCTGCACGTTGAAGATGTACCCTTCGTGGGAGGCAAAGGCGCCAACCTTGGGGAGCTTACGAACGCCGGATTCCCCGTTCCCGAGGCATTCGTCCTTACTACCGTCGCATACGATTATTTCATCGACTCTAGCAAGATTTTCGATGCCATCAACAAAGAGCTCGCAGGCATCGACAGAAACTCCGATGACAGCCTTGAGAAAGCCTCCAAGAAGATCAGGAGCCTGTTCGAAGAATACGACATACCCAAGGACCTCAGGAAGGAAGTGTCGGCCAAATACAAGCTCCTCTTCCCCGGCGGGAAGACCGGATTCGTCGCGGTCAGATCCAGCGCTACGGCGGAAGACCTTCCCGACGCCAGCTTCGCAGGGCAGCAGGAGACCTATCTGAACGTCAAGGACGAGGACGATCTCTTCGACAAGATCAGGAAATGCTGGTCATCCCTTTTCACCGCCAGAGCCATCGCATACCGCGAGAAACAGGGGTATTCCCACAGCGAAGTCAAACTGGCGGTCGTCGTCCAGAGGATGGTCAACTCGGAATTCTCCGGGATCATGTTCACCAAGAACCCCAACAACGGGGCGAACGAGATCATCATCGAAGCCGGATACGGGCTCGGAGAGGCTCTCGTAGGAGGGGAAGTCACCCCCGACACTTACATCATCGACAAACAGAAGATGAAGATCTCCAAGAAGATCGTCTCCACCCAGACCTGGAAATACGTCCGCGGGCCCGAGGGGGGCGTCGTCAAGGAGGACATACCCGGCGCGATGACCAAGTCGCAGAAGATCCCGGACGACCGCATACTCGAGATCGCCATGATCGGGCACCACATCGAGATCCACTACGAGAAGCCCATGGACATGGAGTGGTGCGTCGAAGGCGGTAAAGCATACATCGTCCAGGCCAGGCCCATCACCGTCACGGGAGACGCGGCTACCAACGAATCCGTCGGCACCCCGACTTCCAGCGACGACATAATCACCTCCGGACTGGGAGCCAGCCCCGGCCTCGCGATGGGCAGGGTCGTGATCTACGAGGTGGGAATGAGCCTCGACGTCATCAAAAGCGGCGACATCCTGGTCACCAAGATGACCATGCCCGACATGGTCCCCGCCATGAGCAGGGCCGCCGGGATCGTCACCGACGAAGGCGGGATGACCTGCCACGCCGCCATCATCTCCAGGGAGCTCGGGACCCCCTGCGTCGTAGGGACCGGGAATGCCACCGAGATCCTGAAGGACGGGATGGAGATCACAGTCGACGGGACCACCGGAACGGTGTACAAGGGCATAATCAAGAAGAAAGAGGAGGCCGCCGCCGCGCCCGCCGCCGTGGGCGAATTCGTGCCTATAACCGGGACCAAGGTCATGGTCAACATGTCCATGCCGTCGAAGGCCGAGGAGATAGCCGCGCTCCCCTGCG
>JAEEJP010000072.1 GCA_016281925.1 Methanomassiliicoccaceae archaeon | reverse complement strand
GGGTTGAATCCCGCGTATCTGTTGCCAGCCTTGTGCTGCTTCCTCATCTCGATGACGGTGTCGATGGGGTCGCGGCCTGCGTTCTCGGCGAGGGTCGAGGGGATGATCTCCATGGCGGACGCGAAAGCCTCGATGGCGATCTGGGCCCTTCCTCCGACGGAGGCGGCGTAATCGCGGAGCTGCATGGCGATCTCCATGGCGGTGGATCCTCCGCCGGTGACCATCATGCCGTCCTCGATGGCGACTTTGACGACGGACCAGGCGTCGACGAGGGATCTCTCGACCTCGTCAGCGACGTGGTTGGTTCCTCCCCTGACGAGGACGGAAACGGTCCTGGGATCTTTGACGCCGGTAATGAACGTCATGTCCTCGTCCTCGACCTTCTTAAGCTCGACTTTCTCGGCGAATCCGAGGTCGGATGCGTCCAGCTCCATGATCTTGTTGACGATGCTGGCTCCGGTGGACCTTCCGAGCCTCTCCATATCGGATTTCTTGACGCGCCTGCAGGCGTAGATGCCGGCTTTGGCGAAGAAGTGCTGGGCGAGATCGTCGATGCCCTTCTGGCAGAAGACGACATTGGCTCCGGCGGCCTTCACTTTCTCGACCATCTCCCTGAGCATGTTCTCCTCTTCGGCGACGAACGCGGCGATCTGGGTGGGGTCGGTGATCTGGATCTTGGCGTCGATCTCGGTCTTCTTGACCTCGAAAGCGGCGTCGATCAGAGCGATCTTGGCCTTCTCGACGACCTTGGGCATGGACTGCTGGACAGGCTCCTTGTCGATGATGAGGCCTTTGACGACGTAGGACTCGTCCATCTTGGCTCCGGCCTTCTTGACGGTCTGGATGTTCTTGAGGTCGACGGTGTATTTTCCGTCGGCGCCTTTGTCCGCGACGGTCTTGACGGCGTCGACGACCATGTCCGCGAAATACTTCCTGGATCCTCCGACGGATTTGGAGATCATGGCGGTCTCTGCGATCAGCTTGAGCTGCTTGTCGTCGTCGATGGACACTTTCTTGGAGATGTTCTTCAGGACTTCCTGAGCTTTGTCGTTGGCGAGCCTGTATCCGTTGGTGATGATGGTGGGGTGGACGTTGGCGTCGATGAGATCGGTGGCCTTCTTGAGGAGCTCCCCTGCGAGGATGACGGAAGAGGTGGTTCCGTCTCCGACCTCGGAGTCCTGGGTCTTGGCGACCTCTACGAGCATCTTGGCTGCGGGGTGCTGGACGTCCATCTCCTTGAGTATGGTCACTCCGTCATTGGTGATGACCACATCTCCCATGGAATCGACGAGCATCTTGTCCATTCCCCTGGGCCCAAGGCTGCTCCTGACAGCGTCGGCGATGGCCTTGGCCGCGGTGATGTTGTTGAACTGGGCGTCTTTGCCTCTCTCTCTTCTCGTTCCTTCCTTGAGGATGATGACGGGTGTGTTTCCCATTCCCATTTTTCTGCCTCCAAATATTCCATACTTGGAATTCTGACGGGTTAAAGTTTGTTCTTCTATATAAATATAGCTGATGGTTCCCATCCTGCCGCATCCGCCGCCTTTATGCGCGCGCGTGAGGGAGCCGTGCCGGAAACTCACGGGGAAATCATTGGAAACGACGGAAATCGTAGCGCCCGTCCAGTATCCTGTCCATCACCGTCGACGATATCGCTTCCAGCTCTTCCGCCGGGAACACGCCGGAGGTGACCGAGGACGCGCCCGCGGTGGAGAGCATGCCGAGCCTGCACGTCGCCGCCCCTGCCCTCCTCTGGATCGGAGAGGACCTCACATCAGCGAACTGGATCTTGTCCATGAGGATGTAGTTCACCGTGCGGTCGAACGACCCCGTAACCATCATGACGATGGTCCCGTCGCACGCGAACCTGCGGATGCCGAAGGCTTCGGCCACCCATACCGCGCAGAGCACGGCCGCCGCGGCGACGCAGATCCATGGGATGTAAGAGAACTCCGCCGGGATCTCCCTGGAAATGCCGTAAGCCGCCGCGCAGGATATCGAAACGACTGCCGCGGCCCAGAAGCACAGGCCGACGATCGAGACGCGCTCCTGCTTTATCCTCTCCCCGGAGCATTCGAATTCCGGGAGAAGGCTGTGGAGCAGGTCCATGGCCACCTTTTTGGGCTTAAGAGGGCAGAGGATGGGCACGCCTTTACTGTCTGCCGTCCCGACGACCTCCACTTCGAGTATCGCCCTGCCCATGAGGCGGCAGAGGAAAGGCTCGCGCACCTTGACGTAATTGACCTTGGACAGAAGGAAAGAATGCTCCCTGGTGCTGAAAAAGCCGGACGACACCGAGACCGCGTCGCCTGTGCGGGTGATGCGGTATCTGTAGAGCCTGAAGAATACGGATACGGCGGGAATCAGGAAATCCATGGCGAACAGAAACGCCGTCAGAATCGTTATCGTTCCGCCGTAAACATAAGATATCACGGAATACGCCAGCATGACCATTCCGAGCCCCAGCTGGCCGCTGGACATGCCGAATACGGCATGCAGGAAAATATCCCAGACGGTGACATGCACCAGGGATTCCTCCTCCTTCTTTTCCTGGACGGCCTCCGGCTCCGCCTTCCCGAAGATGCGCATGTCAATGTCCCTGCGGACAGCCTCGGCCTCGGCCGCCTTGAGCACTATGAATGCCTCCGCCGAGGATGCGTTCACGCTGGAATTGAGATTGAAAGAGAGCTTCGTGGCGCCTAGGATGCGGCATACCGCGTCCCTCTCCACATTCACCGAGGCGAGCCTGTCATACTGGATGCGGGTCTCGGAGCGGACCAGAGTGGTCCTCTCGACGACCAGCTCGTTCTCCTCGAAGTAATATTTCGTCTTCTGCCAGATGATTATGTTTACGGTAAGGACTACCGCCGCCATGACGGCGAATATGAGCAAATAGAGATCGGCGCTGAAATTGCCGCCCATGACCAGGACGACCGCCTGGACGAACGCCAGTGCCGCCAGAGATCTCACAGTGTTGGAGGCCACCATCGACCAGTGGTTCCGGAGGAACCGGCCTTCCGTCATTCCCTCGCCCTCAGCATCGCGACTATGATCTCGTTGAGGTTGGAAGCTATGCGCTCGGCGACTTCCTCCTCCAGATAATCTATGGTGACGATTCCGCCGGCGGTGGTCACCGTCACCCCGGCCAGGCCGTACTTCCTGAGGATGGGGCCCCTGCGCACGTTGACCTGGTGGATCCTCTCCACGGGAACGAGGATGTGCGAGTGTATGATCACGCCTTTGCGGATCTCGATGCAATCCCCGTCCATGCGATAGCGGTAATGCCTGTACAGGATCGAGGGGCTTGCCAAGAGATACGCTGCCAGCGCGATGACGGTAGCCGCGGAGAAAGCCAGGATGTATGGGTGCCACCAGGTCCCCCTGGAGAAGAAGACCGGAAAAGCGGCGACGGCCGCGTATACGGCCAGAGTGATGATATTCCCCAGATACATCGCTTTCTTGGATTTGGGATCCAGCATCCTGAACTCCGCCAAGCCTCCGCCATCGTCCATGGAGGTCACTGCCCGCCGTCTCTGATAATCCTTTCTCCGGAACCAAAGGATATGGCTGCCCCGTCGAAGGCTCTCGATGACGTCGGACCAGGACTTGAGCTCCTTGAAAGTCGGGAAATCCTGCCTGTCGGTGGCCATGAACACGCTGTCGCAATACTTCGAGATCATGACCAGCGAATCTCCCTTGGCGGCGTCGATGAGCCCCCTGTCCACGCCCTTCCTTATGAACGGGTCGAGAGGGCCTACGATCCTCTCCTCGCCCAGAATCGCCTTGAGCTTGCGCTCCATCCTGTTCCTGTACTGGAAAGCCGACAGATATGCCTTAGACGTATTGAAATAGACCTCGTCCATGGATTATGCATCCAACAACGGCCTATTTAAATTGGCGCAATGGAACAGCATAGACCCGGCGGCAGCAGAGAAAAAAATCCAGGGAACCGCCCGCATAGGGCGGCCCCATAGGATGCCGGACGCGGCTCAGCGGATGAACAGCAGCTCCCTGTACTTGGGGAGAGGCCACATCTGGTCGTCCACGATCATCTCAAGTGCGTCCACATGCTCCCTCACGCGCTCCAGATAGGGCAGCACCCTGTCATGGAACGCGATCGCCTTGGCGCGCTCCCCCTCGATCCCGCAGATTTCGTCCACATCGGCCTCCATATCGGCCGCGAGGCTCCTGGCCTTGCTGATATGGCAGGCGATGTCCTTGATTATCCTGATCTCCCCGGAGGCGACCTCATCGAACTCCTCGCCCTCGAAGATGTCCTTCATCTTTGAGACGTTGTCGAGGAGCACCGACTGATATCTGGTGGCCACCGGCAGGATGTGGTTGGCCGTGAGATCGGCCAGGACCCTGGCTTCGATCTCGACTTTCTTACTGTATATCTCCCAGCTGATCTCGCTCCTGGCCCTGAGCTCGGACTCGGTCATGACGCCTGTGTCCCGGTACAGCTCCACGGTGCGGGGATCGTTCAGGACGTCATAGGCCAGCGGCACGCTGGTCTCGCAGTCCAGGCCGCGTCTGGCCGCCTCGGCTTTCCATTCGTCCGAATACCCGTTGCCTTCGAAGCACACCTTCTGGCATGCCCTGTACGTCTCCCTGGTCTCGTCGAGGAGGGCCTTCATCATCGGCGTCCCGGAGGACACCCTCCTGTCGACTCCCTCCTTGTACCTCTTGAGCTGGTAGGCCACTATGGTGTTCAGGACGGAGACGGCGCTGGAGCAGTTCGCCGACGAGCCCACTGCCCTCAGCTCGAACCTGTTCCCGGTGAAGGCGAAAGGAGACGTCCTGTTCCTGTCCGTGTTGTCCATGAACAGATCAGGGATCTGCGGGATGCCGAGGCTGTACCCTTCCTTGCCCCTGAGCTTCACCATGTCCCTGGATTCGAGGAGCTCGTTGAACGCATCGGTGACCTGGGATCCCAGGAACGACGAGATTATCGCGGGCGGCGCCTCGTTAGCTCCGAGCCTGTAGGCGTTGGAAGCCGTGAGTATGCTCGATTTGAGGAGGGCGTTGTTGTCGTAGACCGCCTTGAGCACGTTGGCCATGAACGTGAGGAACCTGAGGTTCTCGAGATCCGTCTTCCCCGGGGAAAGCAGGCCGATGCCAGATTCCGTCCCGAGGGACCAGTTGCAGTGCTTCCCGCTTCCGTTGACCCCGGCGAATGGCTTCTCATGGAGGAGGACCTTGAAGCCGTGCCTGTCGGCCACCGACCTCATCAGAGACATCAGGAGCAGGTTGTGGTCTATGGCGATGTTGGCCTGCTCATATACGGGTGCCATCTCGAACTGGTTCGGAGCCACCTCATTGTGCCTCGTCTTTATCGGTATCCCGAGCTTGTAGCATTCGAACTCCAGATCCTTCATGAACTCCAGGACCCTCCCCGGGATCGATCCGAAGTAATGGTCCTCGAGCTGCTGGTTCCTGGCCGAGGCGTGGCCTATCAGAGTCCTCTCGGCCATTATGAGGTCGGGGCGCTCGGCATAGAGGGAAGCGTCCACCAGGAAATACTCCTGCTCCCAGCCCAGATAGGAGAACACACGGTCGTTCTCGATACCGAAATACTTCAGCAGATCGGCGGCCGCGGAAGCTACGGCGACCTCAGACTTGAGCAGCGGGGTCTTGTAGTCCAGGGCTTCTTTAGTATAAGATATGAAGACTGTAGGTATGCATAAGCGGTCGCCCATGACGAAGGCGGGCGACGAGGGATCCCATGCCGTGTAGCCCCTTGCCTCGAACGTGTTCCTGAGGCCTCCGTTGGGGAACGATGACGCATCCGATTCCTGCTGGCACAGCACTTTGCCGGTGAAGACCTCTATGGATTCCCCCTTGCCGTAGGGCTCGGCGAAGGAATCGTGCTTCTCCGCGGTCCCGCCGGTGAGAGGCTGGAACCAATGGGTGTAATGGGTGGCCCCCATGTCCTGGGCCCAGCGCTTCATGCCGGACGCGACCTGCTCGGCGACTTCCCTGTCGAGAGTGACGCCTTGCTCTATGGATTCGTACACCCTCTGCCTTGTGTCGGAGGACAGGTATTTCCTCATGTTCCTCCTGTCGAAGACATTGCACCCATAGTAGTCAGAAGTGACCGGCGCCGGAGGCTCCGCGCATACCGGCTCTTTGGCGAACGCCTCTCCGACCGCTCTGAACCTGCTGTCTGCCATGTTTCCCCCGTTGACTTGCTCGATAATAAATGTTTCGAGAGAAAAAAGATAAAACAATGGATACAAGTTTTTAAAATAGATGAATATCTATTTATTTTAATAAAATTGAATGTATGTCTAATAATAAGGCTGTTTGAAAAACAGTGCCTGTAAACCGCCGGCTGCTGGCCCGCCCAGGATGACCCAACAGAATAAAATGCGCATCGCGCGCAGAAAAGTACGGCGGGGGCGGGAATGAACCGGTCTGGCTCGGAAATCATCCTGTTCCGGGGACGCTTCCCGCCGCCCGATGGAAAGATTGACCGGGGATTGCCCGGCGGTTTTGGGCTCAGGCCTCCATAACCAGGGCCTTGCCCTGGCCGGAGAAGGAATTGCCTGACAGATTCTCGACGGTGGCTTTGATCTTGCTTCCTTCCGCGTCCTTGAACGTGTACCCATAGAAGGCCTTGGAGTTGACCTCGTAAAGATCGCAACCGAATACCGCGTCCCTCAGGTCCGTACCTGTGAACGCGCCATAGCCGATGGATTCGGCGGAGCTCAGATCGGCGTAGATCAGAGACTTGCATCCGTAGAAGGCGTGCTTCCCTACGGACACGACGTTCTCGAGGTTGATTTCGGCCAGGGATCTGCATCCGCTGAACGCGCTCGTGCCCAGGACGGAATCATCGCTGAGCACTACGGCTCTGAGATTCTTGCAGTCGAAGAAGGCATACGATCCTATGGATACGGCGCCTCCTATTGTTACGGACTCCAGGCTCTGGCAGCCGTCGAAGGCCTTGAAAGCGATTCCGGTGACGGTCCATTCGAATCCGAGGTAGCTGACGGACGCGGGGATGGCCAGCTCGGCCGCATCTTCATCGGCGAGGCAGATTGCGGTGACGGCCTTGGACTCCCCGTTGGCGGTGATCCTGTATTTCACGTCGCCATCGACGATGGTACCGTTGAGTTTCGGGACGTATAGTTCGAGACGATCTCCGATTTTGGTGAACTTATGGCCGGCCATGGCCTCGTCAAGGGGCATCTTTCCGCCTTTCTCATCATAGAAGGTGCATCCGAATGCGCCCTCGCCGACGGACTCAAAGGTAGCGCTGAACACGACGTAGTTAAGGGCGGAGCATAAATCGAAAGCGTAGTCGCCTATGGAAACGTCGCCGCCGGAGAACTTGAGGCACTCGAGCGTGCTTCCGCGGAAAGCTTCGGCTCCGATTTTCTCGACGGATGCGGGAATCTTCACGTAACGGAAATACGTTGGATCCCCACCAGAATACTGTCTCTTCAGAACGACCCCGACATCCTGAAACGCTCCCGGTGCGATCTCCTTCACCGATTCAGGTATGTTCAGCCTCTGCTTCGAGGCCGGGAACTTCAGGAGCGTCTTCTTCCCGTGGTCATACAGGACCCCCGCCTCGGACTCGTACGCCGTATTTCCGTCGGAGACCTCTATCGAAACTAGATTAGAGCAGTATAAGGCGCGGTACCCTATGGATACCACCGCGTCTCCGATCGAGACCGACTTCAGAGTGTCGCATTTAGCGAAAGCCTGTTCGCCGATCGATACAGGGATGTATGTCGTGCCGCCATGCTCCACGGACGAAGGCACAGACAAAGAGTCAGGGTTTCCCGCGAAGCCGACAACTGAAACTTTGTCCTCGGAAAGTACGGTATAGAGCAGAGATCCCTCTGCGAACCCTTCGTACAGGCTGCCGATGCCGGGACCCACAAACTCCCTGCCGCTGAGATTGCCGGCATCGGGGTCGATCTTTTCGTTCCCGCTGTAGAAACGCACTGAAAAAACGTCATCCCCGACTTCCTTCAGACCTTCGAAGAAACTGATGTGAGACAGAACCAAGCAGTTCTGGAAGGCGTAGTCCCCGACGGAGACCGCCGCAGGCAGGCTTACCTCCCTGAGTTCTGCGCATCCCTTGAAGGCAGTTCCACCTACGTTGATCGCCGCAGGCAGGCTTACCTCCCTGAGACCGAAGCAGTTCTGGAAGACATAATCTCCCATATATGTCATCGCGGGCAGTCTGACCGTACTTAGTCCTGCACAGTAATCGAAAGCATAATCCCCAACAGATTCCACATTGGGAAGGCTGATCTCCTCGAGACCGAAGCAGCTCTGGAAGGCGTAGTCCCCGACAGATTCCACATTGGGAAGGCTGATCTCCTCGAGATCGAAGCAGTTCTGGAAGGCGTAGTCCCCGACGGAGACCGCCGCAGGCAGGCTGACATTGCGCAGATTGTTGCAGCTCTGGAAGGCGTAGTCCCCGACGAATTCCACGTTGGACAGGCTGATCTCACTCAGACCCCAGCAGTTCTGGAATGCATTTGCCCCGACGGAGACCGCATTGGGCATGCTTATCTCACTCAAATTGTAGCAGCTGTTGAAGGCATCGCTACCTATGGAAATCGCCGAGGGCAGGCTGATCTCACTCAGACTCCGGCAGTTCTGGAAAGCACTTTCTCCCACGGAAGCCACTGTCCAGTCGGATCCTTCGTAGCTCACCGTGCCACCCACTTGGGCGGGGTTATTTTCGTATCCGATTATCTCTACGAGATGCGAGCCTTCGTCCGTCATTTGGTATTTGATATCGTCCACTTCGAACTGATTGCCTTCCGGCAGCGCCTCGGCGCCCTCAGAAAAAGCTACGGCCGCGAAGACGATGGCAAACGCCAACGCGAGCACGGCAGCCGAGGCCCACCGGCGGCCGTACAGATCAAATTGATATGATCCCATGAAAAAAGTCACGCTCAACGCGCTCTTAATGGTAGCGCAAGACAGAAACGCTTTGATGCCGGCGTCCGACGCTAATAGCCTTGCCTGAAAGGCCGCATTGCGCTTTTTCCGTTGAACTTCATATAAGCCCCGTTTTATTTTTGATGGAATGAATGGCCCGCCTTCTGATCAGTCTGAGAAATCGGAAAATGGGATTGCAGGATGCCTTGAACGTCCGGAGGAGGGGTCTGCAACATGATGCAGGCGGCGAGCGCGGACGACATCATATTCGCCGCATCTGGAAGCTCAAAGATGGTCATCGGATACGGGGAGCCCGGATACGACGAGCTGAAAGTGGAATACGGCGCCGAACCCGACGTGAAACTGACCTCCGAAAACGCCGAAGCTCCGCGGACTATTCCAGGCTTTACGATCTGGGCCTCATAAGCGAGGGCATGAACCGCTTCTACGCATCCGCCTGAAACCCCGGGACAGTGCGCGTCCTGCCGTGCCCCGTCCCTTTCCGGGATCGGACGTTCTGCCGGCCATGGGCGGACGCGGCCTTCGCGAAGGCTCCGCACACGAAAACCATAGACTTTGTTTTTAGTATGACAATGTTATTCACCATCAGTGATAGCATGGCATTCAAACTGTTCAAAGACGGGAATGACAGGTACGAGGAAGGCAACGAGTACATCAAACGCGGTGACTTCGGAAAAGCCCGCAGCAGCCTGCAGAAATCCATAGAGAAAGAAGGCGGAGCGGACGACGTGGCGGCGGTCCAGATCGCCCTCATCGACATGATGGGGAACCTTGACAACCCCAACGTATACGCGAACCTCCTGAAAAACCTCAGGGCACTGAAATCCGGCGAATTCGATTTCGGGCTCACGCACGTCCAGCGCGACCCCCTCATAACAGAGACCGAGCTCACCTACAGGAAAATAGGGCTCATGAACCAGAGGGCCCAGAAGAAAGATCTGGAAGCCGTCTCCGCAAACCTCCAGACCCTTGCCCAGGAATTCCAGGAGAAGGTCGGGGACCAGCATCTGATTATCCAGGAGATATTCAACAACGACACCACCGTCACCGGGACGTCCGAATTCTTCAACCTGATGGCAGTCTCGTATGAAGCCCTGTCCGATTCGGTGGTCTGGGAGAACCCCTCGCAGGCGGCCGAGTACGAGCAGATCGCCATGGGATACCGCCAGCAGAACGGCCAGAGCGGCAGCGCGAACGACGCCAGGGTGAGGGCATACAGCAACACCTGCAGATGCTGGCTCTGCGGCAGGAGCGCATCCGGGGAGGGAATCCACTTCTACTCCGCGCCGGCCGACATCTCTCCGGCTCTCGCCAACGAAAGCAGCGCCGAAGGCACCAACAAGAACAGAGCAGAGGACAACAAGCACATCTACATCTGCCGCGCATGCTATTCCTCGGTATCCAACCGTGCCGACGAGATCGCATACGGGTACCACCAGAAATCCATGGCCGAAATGCGCGCGATGGAAGCGAGGCTGCAGGCCCAGATCGCGGCGCTCGAGAGGGAGATTTCGACCGTAAGGATGATGTCCAGGAACTGATTCCGATCCGAAGCAAAACGGACGGACAGATCGGGAGGCCGGAAAAAATGGAAGAAATGGTCGAACTGAGATGCAAATACTGCGGGGCGCCTCTGGACGAGAAAGACCTCAAATCCGATTCCCCGTATGTGAAATGCCAATGCTGCGGGACGAGCCAGCAGCGCGTGGACGCCAAGGCGTACATGGAACAGATGATGGGGGAGATCAAATCCTGGATAAGCAAAGCGGTCCCAGGAGGGTTCTCGCTTTCCCAGACGGAGAACGTCGATCCGATCGCCAGGTACAACATCTACATAAACAACGTCAAGCCGATGGTGGAGCCGGAGATCAGGGAATTCCGCCTCGACATGAACTCCCTCATAAGCTCCCCGCTGATCGTGCTCCCCTTCACAAAAGGTGAGGCGGCCAAGCCCAAGCACAGCTCCAACCACGCGTTCGAATTCCAGGCCAAGCTCAAGAGCATAGAGCCTCTGGCCGTGGACAACGACAACAAAGGGAAGATCGTCGAGGCCGAGAACATCGCGTCGACCTATGCCCTTCTGGTCAACAATTCCAAGCTGGTGACCGACACCACCCCCGGAAGGTTCGTGCTGATGGCTAACAACTTCAAGCAGGCGGCCGACATGATGTCCAAGTGCAAGGGCTACGAGCCTTTCGTGGACAGGCTCAAAGCCCTCGAAGAGATAGCCCTGGCATCCGATTACGTGCTCAACGGCAACGCGCTGGACTGCACGGTCAAAGCCGAGAGAGGAATAAAATCCCTCGAAGAAGCCAAGAAGAACATCTTCAAGAGCCCCACCATGGCGGTCATGATCCGCGCCGTCGACGTGGAGATAGCGCAGTCCAAGACCCTGCTCCACATCACCGAGATGGCCAACGGGACCTCCGCCGATCCGCTGGAGCTTCTGAACCTGCTGAACAGCATAAGCAGCATGAAATACCCCAACAACCCAGAATGGAACTACCTGCTGGACAAGAAAGAGAGGGACGCGGAGATGTTCGCCCAGATCGAGAGCATAATGGCTGCCAGGAACTCCGGCGCCATGCCCATCTGCGCCGGGAGCGGGGATCTCCTCTATCCGTTCTGGGATGTGGACCTCAAATACAGCTTCACCACGGGCGCTCTCTTCTCCAAGAAGAGCGTCGAAGTCACCGAAGATCTTCTGGTGCCCGCGACCTTCACCGTGTCGCCGACCGCGCTGACCAATCCGCGCACCGGCCTGACGGACATATTCGCCGCGGCCCCCGAAGCATCCATGATGGCCAGGATAAAAGGCCAGGAGAACAGCATCAGCGGAGGGGCGGGCATAGGGGTGCTCGCCGATTCCGCCGCCAACAACTCCCCGGGGACGAGGAAGATCGTCGTCCCGCTCAGCACCAAGACCGAAGCCACGAAGCTCGTTGAGGAATATCTCAAACAGTGCTCCGGAACCCATTCCAAACTGAAGCTCAGCAAACCGGTCGTCAAGAGGCTGATATATGTCCCGTGCAGCGCCGAAGGGAAGAACGTGAAGCTCCCCAACGCGTTCGGAGGGCTGGAACCGAAAGTGGTCGGCAGCCTCGGGACAGGAAACATAGTCATAATCTGAAAGTGATTGAAATGGCCATGAACAACAGAACATGGGCGGCAATGTCCGCCGCGGCACTCCTGCTTTCCATAGTGGCAGGGATAGTGCTGTACGTGATCACGGGGGATCTGTTCAACGTCCTCTGGGCGGTGCTCATAGTCTTCGGGCTCTACCTCGGGATCACTTCCCTGTTCAGGAACGGGGACGGCGAAGGGTCCTTCGGGCCTTCGTCGGGAGATGCGACCCTGGTCGGCGGGATACTCATCGCCGGCATCGGCGCAGCAGGCATCATCCACGGATACGTCCACAATGTGCTCATAACAGTGGCGGTATTCATAGCGATAGTAGCGGTTACAGGAATCGTAATGGCATTGAAGAACAGGAATCAGTGATAGAATGGCAGAACTTGACAGCACAGTGAAAGACAAGATGAAGGGAGACCAGAGCCTTTTCGAGAAGATCAAGCTCTACATCCCCGGATACAAAGGGTACAAAGAGAAGAACCTCCGCAGGGACGCCGACAGGGCGGTCAGGCAGGAGCTCTCCCGCGCCGTCCACGGGGCCAAAGCGGACCTCGCGGAGATCCAGAAAGGGGTCGCCGACGACTTCGACATGCTGATGGACGTCGAGAGGATCAGGACCAAAGTCGACAGATACGACATCGACGTCAAAAAAGCGGTCAACGGATACTCCGCATGGCACGATTCCGTGAAGATCCTGGAGGCGGACCTCGACAGGGTCACCGAATGGGACGCCAAACTGCTGGAGGACATCCAGTCCATGAGGGAAGCCACCGAGAGGATACTCGAGATGGTGGACGACGGCAGCATCGCCAAAAGGGACCTCCGCAAATACGAGAGGTGCATAGACGATATGCTCGAGGATTACAACCAGAGGGAGGCCGTCATGAAAGGCTTCCAGACCGACGACGGAGGCAGCATCTGATGGCGACGAACACCAATGTGGTCACCTGGCCGAACCAGGGCGCGGACGACATCATATACACCTGCGAGCACGACGACCTGAGGACCCTGACTTCCGTGACGGTCCCCGAGCATGCGGTCGCGCTGTTCATCAGGGACGGGCAGCTCCTGGGGGTCCTGGATCCCGGAAGGCATGTGCTTTCCACCACCAACATCCCCTGGCTCACCAAGCTGTACAACGTCCTGCTCGGATACAAGGAGACCCCGTTCAAAGCCCAGATCATCTTCATTTCGATGAAGATGTTCAACGGGAGATGGGGCATCCGCGGCATGATCAAGGCCGCCCAGGACTACGAGGTCCCCATCACGCTGATGGCGAACGGAGACTTCCAGTTCCGCATCTCCGATGTGCCCGTGTTCTTCACCCAAATCATCGGGGGGCAGCACACGTACACCACCGGGGACGTCAACGCCTTCATGAAGAGCTTCATAAACGAGCAGATCACCCAGCAGCTCACGTCCCAG
>JAEEJP010000071.1 GCA_016281925.1 Methanomassiliicoccaceae archaeon | reverse complement strand
GTCCCGACACGGTAGACCACCCCGGGACGGGCCAGCATTATGACCTTGTGGGCGTACTTCGCGGTGATGTTGAGGTCGTGGCTGATGGTCAGCACGGCCACCCCCTTCTTCTCCGCGAAGGCCCTCAGGAGTTCCGTCACGTAGACCTGGTACTTGACGTCGAGATTCGCCGTAGGCTCGTCCAATATCAGGACGGGCGTCTCCTGGACTATCCCCCTGGCTATGGCCACCTTCTGGTGCTGGCCCGCGGACAGCTCGTTGAAGTTCCTGTTGGCCAGGTTCCTGATGCGGAGCAGCTTCATGGCCCTGTACGCCGCCTCCAGGTCCCTCCTCTCGGACCCCCATGTGCGGTGGTTGTACCTCCCGATCAGGATGGTGTCCAGGACGGACATCGCGAACGCGTCGTTGCTGGCAACGGGCACGTAGCCGATATGGCCAGCGATCTCCTTGCGGTGCATCGTGGCGACGTCGACGCCGTCGATCTCCACCTTCCCCGAAGTAGGGGAGAGGATCCTGTTCACGCATTTCACCAGGGTGGACTTGCCCACGCCGTTGGGGCCGATTATGCAGTATAGCCCCGGCTCCTCCACGGTCAGGTCGATGTCCCTGATTATGGGACGGCCCGGATCGTACCCGAAGGTGACGCCTTTCAGCTCCACCTTGGTCATGCCGACCACATCCTCTTCCTGCTGCCCAGAAGCAACAGAAGGAATATCGGCCCTCCGACGAAGGACATGACCACCCCGACCTGGATCACGTTCGGCGCGAGGATGGTCCTGCCGAGGGCGTCGGCGATTATCAGCAGCATGGAGCCGAACACGGCGCACGCCGGGATCAGGAACCTGTTGTCCGACCCTATGAACAGCCTGGTGATGTGCGGGGCGACCAGCCCCACGAACCCTATCAGGCCGGTGAAGCTCACTATCACCGCCGACACCAGGCCGACCAGTATCAGGCACCATATGCGCATCCTGTCTGCGTCTATGCCCATCGCCTTGGCGCTCTCGTCCCCGGTGGCCAGCACGTTGAGCCTCCCGGATATGAGCATGCTTATGCCTACGCCGACGGCGGTCACCACGCCCATTATAGGCAGGTTCTCCCACTTGACTATGTCCAAGGTCCCCACCTGCCACCGGTACACGGCCTGCATCTGCTGGGGGTCGGACCAAATCATCAGGACGGTCGTGATCGCATTGAAGATGTACATGATCCCGATCCCGGCCATGATCATGGTAGTCGGGGACGCGTCCTTCATCTTCGAGATGGCTACCATCATCCCCACCGGTATCAGGGAGAACACGAAAGCCCCGACGACGGTCACGCTGGTGGACGCCATGAACCCGCCGGCGACGGTGAGGGCTATCGTGGCCCCGAGGGAGGCCCCCGACGACACGCCGGTGGTGTACGGGTCTGCGAGGGGGTTCTTCATGGTGTTCTGCATGACGGCCCCGCAGACCGCCAGGCCCGCCCCGCCTATTATCCCTGCTATGACGCGGGGCAGACGTAGGTCCCAGACCACGAAGTCGAACCCGTCGTCCACTATGTTCCCGGTCAGATGGTTCCATATGGTCTCGTACGTCTCCATGAAGGTTATCTCCATGCTCCCGATGGTTATCGTGTACCCCGCCACCAGGAAGATGGCGGCGAGGCAGATGAATATGAATACGAACTTCCAGAGGCGGTTGCGGAGATAGTACGACAACGTGCTCTCCAGGGACGCATCGGAATCCACCGGCTGGTCCCACTCCTCCATAGACTCCCTGACCGATTGGCTCAGAAGGGCGTCCTGGCTGATGTCGAACCCTTGCGTCTTACCGCCTCCGCACACATGAGGCACGGGTTTCGTGCCTTTTCAGAAGCCATGTTGGAAAGAGACCTATCCTTGACAAATGCCCACTTCCTGTCTCTCGGCGAATTCCCTGAAAGCACGCCGGGATCGAACGGACCGCCGTCCCCTCAAACGGAACGGAATCCTGTCAGGTCAAACAGAGCATCAACGTGTTAATAAAGAATATTTCAAATGGTTGGATATATAGTATTATAGTACATCGATATCTGACCTTTTCCCCAAATTATGAAAACTAGGAGGAAAATCTTACGTCATTTAGGTGGTGCTCCACCGTCACAGATATAAATAAGTTAGTTTTCAGATTGGCATATATGTCCATCATTTTTACATTCAAAAACCACGGGGACGGAGACGAGCCTGTCTTCGAAGTCGTGTATATATCCGTGGGAATGATGGATGCGGAAAACTTCGGATCGGTCGTGGCCGGGATGCAAGACTTTCCCGCAAGCATCCTGATCAGATCCGTCAACTCGGAATCCGTCGATTCTTCCGGATACACGCTCTCGGAGATCATGAGCGCCTTGGACTCGGCAGACGCCCTGCTGATGCGCACCCATGGCGACCCGAAATACATGAGGACTTTCGGAAGGATAATGGAAAAAGCCGGTCAAAACGGCGTCACGACGTTCATATACTGCGACGAAGACGACGTCATGACGGAATACCGCAAGTCGTGCGACTTGGACGACGATAGTTTTCGCCTCATGCGCAAATACTTGGGGCTGGCGGGTGACAGGAACTTCCGTAACGCCATAGCATGGCTGTGCAGGCGCGCCGTTGGCATGGGATTCCCCGTGGAAGCCCCGGCGGTCCCCCGGGCGCAAGGCATCTTCCACCCGGACCATCCCGACCCTGTCGACGAGGAGGAATACCTGTCGAAGATCCCCGAAGGCCGCCCCGTCGTCGGGATACTGTTTCGCCAGCACTACTGGATATCGCATAACCACTCCCATATCGGTGCCCTCGTCAGATCGTTGGAGTCCCGTGGGGCGTACGTGATTCCGGTGTTCTGCCTCTCGGCGCCTAACGACATAACCGAATCCATAGGGATGCCCGCGACCATAGAACGCTACTTCAAGAAAAACGGGAGGCCTGTGATCGACGCGCTGGTCATGTCCTTCCGCTTCTCCCAGCTGGCCGCATCCTGCCCTGACGGGAGGTCGTCGCGCAACTTCTTCGCCGAACTGAACGTCCCGGTCATCCAGGCCCCCTTCGTTCTGCGCACGCCCGAGGAATGGGCGGATTCACAGGGATTGAGCACCAACGAGCTGGCGACCACGGTAATCTGGCCGGAGTTCGACGGACAGATCATATCGTCGCCGTTCGCGTTTCTCAGCCTGGACGACAAGGGGAGGTATGCCACGCGCTTCGTCCAGGACAGGGTGGACAGGATAGCCGAGCTGGCCATCGGCTGGGCAAGGCTGCGCAGGAAAGACAACTCCCAGAAAAAAGTGGCGATCGTTCTGAACATGCACTCCGCCGAAACATGGAACATGGGGGGAGCCGCCGGACTGGATACATTCGAAAGCCTCCGGCTTCTGCTTCTCGAAATGAAGAAAGACGGCTACCTGATAGACCGCATTCCCGAAACGTCAGAGGACTTTGTTCACTACATGATGTCTGGCCTGACGAACGACCTGGAATGCGCACCGATGAAAGGCTTTGCGGATGTGGCGGCCGGATGGATTTCTGCAAAGGATTACGACGATGTCTTTTCGGGATTGCCGAAATCCCGCAAGGAACAGGTCGTCTCCAAATGGGGGGAGCCCCCTGGAGAATTCATGGTCGATCATGGAAGAATCGCGATTCCCGGCGT
>JAEEJP010000070.1 GCA_016281925.1 Methanomassiliicoccaceae archaeon | reverse complement strand
GATTTCGAACTGGAGGACGTCGACCCCGTGGACTTCAGGAAGCTCCGCGCCGCCTTCGGAGGGTACACGGAGGCAACCGCCCGCAACTACCTCTACACGTTCGGGTGGTTCATGGATTTCGCCACCGGATACAACCCTTTCCCGGACGCGAGGATAAGGTTCAACGGCGAGACCGCCAGGAGGAAGTTCATCTTCAGCGACGAATGGGTGGAGCTCTACAGGGCCGCGGACGTGGCCGAGCGTCTGATCCTCGGCCTCGGCGCCTCCATGGGCCTCCGCAGGAAGGAGATCGTGTCCATAGAGCTTGACGACATCAGAGGGGACAAGCTGTACGTCAAAGGGAAGGGGGCCGGAGCGGGGAAGGTCGAGATCATGGCCATGTCCGAGCTGGTAAAGCGGGACCTCGGACCCTACCTGGAGCACCGCGAGAGGATCCTGAGCGAATACGGGGACAGGTCCAACGGCCGCCTCTTCATCAACGAGCGCATGAGGAACGTGGGCAGGCCCATGTCCATCAGGGCGCTGGAGACCGTCCTGGACGGCCTCGTGGAGCGGTCGGGGGTATCCTTCAGTCCCCACTGCCTTCGGCGTTTCTTCGCGACGACCATGAAGGACGCAGGGGTCGATCTGGACACCCTGCGCAGGATGATGAGGCACTCGTCGATCGACACTACCCTTCGCTGCTACATCTACGCCGACCCCCGCAGAATCGGTGCGGCCGTCGGGGCGGTGGACAGGGCCTTCGGCGCGTTGGTCTGACCCGCCCCTCCAAACTTCTTATTCATGGCCTGGCCGGAGGCGGCTCCGGCCGCTCTCCGGCCAGTCCGGCGATCTTCTTCACCAGCTTGTGGACCGTAGTGGTGCCCGGCCTCGCTGCAACCTCCTCGACTGTGGCGGGGTCTGGCAGAGAGGCCTCGGCCCTGCGCAGAGCTCCCGCCACGGCCTCCTCGGAGATGCGTATCCCCCTCCCCTTGTCGTACCTCCTCCCGGTGCTGACCGACAGGGCCTCCTCCAGGTCCTTCTGGGTCAGGCTCGAGGGGACGTTCCGGTAGTGCATGAGGAGGTACACCTCGAAGGACGGGTTGGAGACGTAGAGATCGACGCCTCTCTCCTGGCACCATCTGTCGAACTCCCCTACTTGGGCAGGAGTCTTCTCATCGACGTCCATGACTGCCGCGATGCGATTGCTCTTCCCGCTCCGCGACGCTTCCCTCGACACCGCCTGCCTCATGCTCCTCAGGTCACCGCCTTTCGCATCGCAAGTGTGTACCGAGGCTCCTGGGAAGATCCTGGATATCATGTCGAAGTACAGCGTCTCGGACGCCCCTTCCCCTACGATGACGTAGACGTCGGCCGGCCGGCGATGCCTTCTTCTGCCCTCTGGACGCGCCCCTTGGCTCATAGCACGCGGACCCCTACGATCATTGGCAGAGCGTCGTATCTCCCTAGGAGGTACTCCTTCCTGACGTCGGTGGTCTTCCGGACCCCTTTGATGTCGGCCAACGAGTACAGGTCGCATGCGCCGGTGTCGCGGCACTTGTTGGTGAGCCAGATCTGATCTCTCCTGAACACCTCCTCGATGTCCATGAGGCACAGGTCGTGGGTGTTCACTATGAGCTGCGCCCCGTTGTCGTTGGAGGTGTAGTTGAACAGCCCCACTATCCATCTGTTCAGGAGAGGGTGCAGGTTCACCCCGAACTCGTCGATAATCAGTGTGCGCCCTTCCTTCAGGGCCTTGGCGACGGGGCCCATCAGCGAGAACATCTCGACGGTACCGGACGACTCGATATCTAAAGGGAATGAGAGCATTTTCTGGTCTACGTCTGCGTCCTTGAAGCTGTGGATGAGCTGGATCTCGGCGTATGTGTGCGGCCTGATCTCGGTCTCGATGCCCTCGCTGACCTTGACCCTGCGTCCGGGGATGGTGCGCTCCTCGCCCACGAACCCTGTTACCAGGTCGGCTGCGTCCAGCCCCGACCTCATCATCTCCTTCATCTCCGGGTCGCGCATGGCGTACCTGTAGGACTCCTGCACGAACAGGTCCATGGACTGGTACACGATCATGATGCCCATGATCTCCTGGAGTACCGCGTTGCAGACTGGGTAGTTGAACCCTGGGGCGATGTTGAGGTAGGCGGTGGTGCTTGTCAGCCTCTCTTTGACGACGGGGTCCATCATCTCCTTTCCAGTCCCCCTCACGAACACCGGTTCGTACTTCCTCCCGACCTTCCTGCGGAGGGACTCAGATACGATCCCGTCTAAACGGTACGATATGCTGTACTCGTATACGGTGCCGTCCCTAAGCACCCTTATGGACAGCTCGACAGGGGCGTTCAGGCAGTCCTTCGACAGCCTGAATGGTATGTACTCGGGCATCAGACCCTCCGGGCGGGCGGAGCCGACCACAATTTTGAGGCTCTGGACCGCTTTGACGATGTACGACTTCCCGGAGGAGTTGGGGCCGAACACGGCGGATGCCTTCAGCAGCCCGGAGTCTACTCCCTCGGTCCTCAGGACCCCCGACTCGTCGTCTTTGAGCGACGACGCGACCATGCTGAATGTCCTCCTGTCGCGGAACGGCCCGTAGTTCTATATTGACAGGTCTACGAGCATGAGTAATAAATACTCGTTTTTTTATTTGAAAGTATTTTACAACTATATGTCACTATATTTAAAATAATCTTTTGCAAACGTTCGATATGCCGGCCCTGCAAACCTTAATAGCCACCCTTGCTGATAGCGGCCTCCGAGGGAGGCGGCGCTCCGCCCGGATATCGGGAGATGCCGAGTCCTGTCGTGCACGATCGGAAGCAGGCCCGTCCCGCTTTTCGGATTCCCGGTTTGAGTTTCCTCGGACCTCGGGGATCTTAGGGATGGAGGACACTATCGAACTGCCCGGGGAACAGATGCGCAACATGGGGTACAAGGTCCAGACCATACTGGTGGACGACAGGAACGACGGCAGCCCCCTTTCCAACGCCGACGAGGCGCTCAGAGTGTCGCTCAGGATGGGCGAATCCGCCATAGTCATGGGCGAGGTGAGGGGCGACGAGGCCCGCACCCTTTACCAGAGCATGAGGACGGGCAAGGCGGGGAGCGCAATAATGGGGACCATACACGGCGATTCCGCGCTGTCGGTATACAACCGCGTCGTATACGACATGGGGATCGCCCCCGAGGCGTTCATGGCCACGGATGCCATCGTGTCTTTGGGGACGGTGAAGGACCGGCGGACCGGGAGCCTCGTCAGGAGGGCGGTGGAGTTCGTATGCACGGCGCCGGAGCCCGGGAAGTTCATAGACATGACGGACCAGTCGGCGATGTTCGAGGCCCCGTCCATGAAAAGGGCCATGAAGATGTCCCAGATGGGGAAGGCAGAGGCGGCCAAGGACATCCGGGCAAGGTCTGCCATGAGGTTCTGGCTGGCGGAGATGGGGAGGACCGACGAGAGATACTTCGGCCCGGAATGGATCGCGCTGTCGAACGACGTGCTTTCCAGGATGCCTCCGTCGGCTCCCGCGGAAGCCGCTCTGGACGAGCTGAAGAGGAGGGTGTCCCAGCTATGAGGGGGCTCAGCGGCACCGACAGCAAAAGGCTTCTGAACGAGTGCCCCACGGTCGTCGGCATGATGACGTCTTCCCTCGAATCAGGGGGCTCATGGGACGCCGCCGTGAGGATGGTGGCTTCCGAGGGGCCGCCGCTGTCCAGGAAGCTGTTCTCGTCCATAGTCAGGAGCGTCGACACGAAGTCCTCCGAGACCATGGCGTCCTGCGTCTCGGATTCCATGTCCGAGCTCCCTGATTCGGCCGCCGGATACAGAAGGGCGATCCATATGTGCATGGCGGCTTCGGAATCATCCGGCCGCGAGGAGAGGTCCAGCATGCTGAAGGACGCCTCCGACATAGCTCTGACCGCAGTGAAGGACATGGGGGACGAATACGGCGCATCTCTGAACACCCCATGCATGACGGTGTTCGGGATCGGGATCCTGGTGCCGATGATACTGATGTCGATCCTTCCTATGCTGAGCGTCGGCGGGATGATGGGGATAGGGACCATTGACAAAGGCGCTATCGTCTTCGTCACGGTGGCCCTGATCCCGGCGGCGATACTGCTGATATCCTTCTGGCTCAGATACACCAATCCGTTCCTCATCGCCGGGTTGGAGGCCCGCGAACTCCGCTGTGCGTTCCCCCTTCTTCTGTCGATACCCCTGGCCGCCGCGTATCTCAGCATGGGCGGCGGGGCGGACGAGCTGGTGCTGTTCACCCTGGCTCCGGCCTCGGTGATAACGCTGGCTCTGATGTGGAAGGATGTGGCCGAAGATAGGAAGCGCTCCAAATGCGAGGGCGGCCTGAGGGACTGCGTGTTCGACATGGGCAGCAGGATGATCTCCGGCGACAACTTCGAGAGCGCATCGTCCGGCGCAATTGCCGTCAGGAGCGAATGCGCCGATGCCGCCGCGGCATATTCCAGGGAGCTGTCCCTGTGCAAAGGGGATGCGGTGAAGGCAGTGGCCAGATCCATAAAGCCCATATCAGGGGATGTGGCCGTTGCGTTCGCGGACATCTGCAGGTGCTCCCGCAGGGATGTGGCCGACGCCGGGCGCCTGGCTATCGCGCTGGGGAGGCAGTTCCAGAACAGGAGCCACGCATGGAGGAGGCTGGAGATGAACCTCAAGAGCATGACCGACATGATGCTGGCCACGGCTGTCTTCTTCGCGCCGATGGTCCTCGGAATGAGCGTGTCCATGCTGGCTCCCCTCTCGCAGATAGAGGGCTTCACCGGATTGGACGGCACCGCGGCCGTGCTCTCGGTGTATCTGGCCGAGCTCTGCGCCACGATCGCCATACTGATGGGAAGCCTGGGCGGCGGAGAGGGGTTCAGGAGGATGCTGTGGAGGTTCTGCCTGATGTGCCCGATAGGCCAGGCAGTATTCTGCGTGTGCTGCGGGATAGCGCTCCGACGGCCGGGAAACGGGCATTATGCGGGCCGGGAGCAGGGATTCCGGCCCGTATGATGCCGATTATACTACTATAGTGATACTGCATACTATAGTGCTATCATTGCTTAACCGGGGGCCGAGACAATACTTATTCATAATGCTAAACTATTGCCTCCGTCATGTTTGGGCTCAAGAAGAAGGTCTCCGTGAAAGGGCACAGTCTTTCCGAGATCAAGGAGACTGTCAGGAAGTCGTTCGACCTCATGGAGTACAAGTACAGCGTCGACGAGAACGGCAGCGTCATCTGCGATGTCATGGGCGACGACATCCCGATGAGGGTCGTGGCAGCTTCCGACGAGAATTCCATCGGGATCCTCGTTCTCATGTCGTTCTCGGTGGACGAATCCCATAAGATGGGCGTTCTCGACAGGATCAACACCCTGAACAATGACATCCGCTACGGGCGCTTCTATCTCCATCCGATAGACGACGGATACGCTCCGGTGTTCCAGTACAGCATACCCGACAGCGTCATCAACCTCACTCCCGAGGTGGTGGCGACATTCATCCAGATGTCTCTGGACACAGTGGACAAGGTCGACGGCGACATCAAGCAGATGATCGAGGCCGACGCCTGGAAGAAGTCCTCGGACTACATGTACATCTGACCGGAGCCGTCGGACTCCGGGGCCCAACCGACCTTTATCCATCTGGCCGCGGCGGAATTCTCATGGCGCAGTGTTTCCCTTGCCCCCATCCGCCGACGGCAATGTTAATCATGGGCTCGCGCATTCCTTGGCGATGCTCGACGCTACCGCCATGCCTTCCCATTCTGAATCGGAGCCCAGCGTGCCTGCAGGCTTCATGAAGAGTGCGGGTGCAGGCCTGCAGAGTCCGCTTTGCGGCGATGCCGCGGGGAAGCGCTCCATCCTCGAGATAGCGAGGGACATCGATCCGGAGCTCCAGGCGAGGCGCAGCGCAGAGATGAGAAGGAAGAACGGCGCTGTGAGGGCGTTCGTCTGGAATCCTGCCGTGTGCATGGTCGCGGCTTCCTTCGTTCTGACGCTTGCCATTGTCCTTTACGATACGCAGGTCAACGACGGGATGATAATCACCGAGAACAATAGCCTCTGCATATGCATGTCGCTGTTTGTCTTCTTCCCTATAGCGGCGTATCTGGCGCTGATGCTCAGGAAAACTTCGGCGAGCTTCCTGATGGGGGCCGCCGGGGCGGCATCATGGATTTACGGCATCCACTCGGGCGGGTGGTTCGATGACCTGATCTACCCTCTGGCGGTTCTGAGCGTGATCATCGGCGCCCACGTGATGGTATGCTCCGCTCTTGTGGGGGCGACCCGCGTCGATTTCCGATCCGATCGCCTTTTTCTGGTGAGGGTCATCCTGACGTCGTAGGTGATCTCCGCCATCTTCGCTATGACCGGGTCGGCGATCCCTTTGGCGATGTCCGATCTCAGCCTGGAATAATTCACCATGCTGATGCTGTCGTACTGCCCGGTTTCTTTGAGCCTCTTTATGACCGCGGTCTTGTCCTTCGGCAGGTTCGCCTTTTTGTAGCGGCGGATGCCGATCGTCGCGTCTCTCCCGTCGACCATGTCGCATCTCGTTGAGTCAGCGTACGCCACAATCTTCGCTTTGACGGTGTCCCTCCTGCTCTGAAGCATCTCCATGCGCTGTCTGAGGGCGGCGATCTTCTCGTCCAGATCGGAGTATTCCTCGACGAGGCTCTCTATCTCTTCCTGAGGCATGCTTTCTCTGCCGTTGATCGAAGAGAGGTAATGCCGGCACCTGTTTCTGTGCGGGCATTCGGAGCATCCTTCCCCCAGGACGGGAGGATAATCCGGGTCGCTTTCGATCGCGGCTATCTCTTCCGACAGCTTTTCGGCCGCCTCCCCCATGGACTGCTTCCGGACGGGGCATTCCGTCTCGTCCCCGGTCAGAAGGTATCTCCACTGGAGGACGATCCTGTCGGTCCCTTGGAGGCTGTACGTGGCCCACAGAGCCGATACGCGGGCTTCCAGATCCTCGGCCAGATCCTTTCTGAGGCCGGTCTCGTCGGTTATGTATCTGCACAGGACCGCGGAATCTCCCCTCCTGTAGATCTCGTCTATGGAAATCCTGGCGGATCTGCCGCGGGGGAGGCTCTGGACGCCTCTTATGTCGAACGCGATTATGTCGCGGCCGTCGGAATTCCCGGCGAATTCGGCGAATTTTCTGGCGCAGATCTCGCCTTTCCTGTAGAATTCGGCGATATCCTGCCCTTCTCCGGCATAGACGTCCTCCATGCAGGCGTCCCATTCCTCCCTGAACATGGCCAAGGCTTCCGCGGAGGTTATTGGATGGCCCATCACGCGCCTGCTGTTGGCATGGGCCATCATCCTGTGGATGGAGACGTCCAGGCAGTCCCTGAGGGAGATCCTCCAGTCGTCAGACATGGCGGAAAGCCTGTATGCATGCGGGCATCCTTCGTATTTCCTTATGTCTCCGAAGGAAAGGGTGGGCATGACTGCGCATATACGGCATCGGTTAAATCGATGTCCGTGGATTCCCATGCTATGTTGGGCGAAGATAAGCTGGAGCCTTTCTGGTCGGGCCTTTATGACAGGATCGGAGAGCTCTCCAGCGTCCGCGCGGAGAGGCCGGGAAGGAAGGACAGGATGAAATTCGATCCCGGGATCAAGAATCTCCATTTCGTGGCGGGGCTGTCCGAGGGGATCGCATGGTTCGAGATACGCATCGGGCAGGGCTTCCCGGATCCGGAGACAATCCTGTCCAGGGCTGATGAGCTTTCCTCGAGGGCAGGATGCCTGTTCGAACAGAACGCCGAGACCAAGAAGGAGCGCGCTCTGAGGGCCGAGATGCCTTTCGGATCGGAGAGCCTGGACGCATGGGAATACGGATACTCGTGGTTCGAGAAGATGATCAAGATATCTTCGATGGTCTGCATCAAGCAATGCCGCAGGGCCGGGATCGTTTCATGAAGCACATCATGGCCGCGATCGCCGCGGCCGCGGGGATTCTCCTGGCCATGTTCGTTCTCGCTCCGTTCGCCGCCCCATGCGGCGCGTATCTGGGACTGGACGGCAGCCCGGCCCATATGGACCACAGCTGGGGGCTGTCCGAATTCCCGTATATGCTGGGGGACATCCTCTGCCATCAGGAGACTGCTAGGAGTTTCATCCTGAACGGCTCGCAGATGCCGATATGCATGAGGGATACCGGGTTATTGGCGGGCTTCGCGCTCGGATGCCTCGCATACATCCCTCTGGACGGAAAGTTCGGGCGGAAGCATATCGCCATAGCCGC
The DNA here is from genome assembly GCA_016281925.1 of Methanomassiliicoccaceae archaeon. Lineage (GTDB taxonomy): Archaea > Thermoplasmatota > Thermoplasmata > Methanomassiliicoccales > Methanomethylophilaceae > Methanoprimaticola. The sequence goes on along the minus strand of JAEEJP010000070.1, from coordinate 32,345 downwards.
GGCAATGGTATGCTTCACAATAGCTGAGTGGGCCGCAGAACCTTATTTCGGGGACCTCCCGAGGACGAGATTCCTGACCGGGATCGTGTCGGGGACGGGCGCCGGGATGCTTCTGGGCTGGCTGATCCGTCGCGAGATCGGCAGAAGATGAAGGATGCGCAGGCAATTGCGCCTGACGCGGGCCTGTCCAAGTTCGAATCGAAGGAGCTCGGGTGTCTCCATGCATAAGGAACGGGTCTTACCGCTACGCATCCCGGTTATGCCATGCCTGAGCGATATTTAATAGATATCCGCTGGGACTCGGATATTTTTAATTGCCTTATTTCCGATACCCTGCGCATGAAGATTTACGATGCCTACAGAACGGCCATTGAAGCCGGGATTTCCAAGGACCCGCGCCCTCAGGCCGAGATCCGCAGGGCGCTGTCCAAGGAGAAGGAGGCGTACGACCGTCTTCCCGAGGGGAGGAAGGATCTGTTCGATCCCGAGCGCCTCTGGAATCCCTACGCCGATTCCCGCTTCTCGGTCATGGCCGAGGAAGCCAGAGATCTGGAGGCGGAAGCCATAATGTGGGGCATCGACATAGGTCCGGCGGAGATTCTGCTGGCCGACAGGCTCAGAGAGAAAGGGAGAACGGTTTCCGCGGTCGCCGCCCACCATCCCATTGGTACGGCCCGCACCTGTTTTCCGGAGGTCGTCAGCCTCCAGGCCGATCTATACCACAATGCCGGGGTCCCGATCAATATCGCCGAGAGCGTCATCGCGCCTAGGACCGAGGAGGTTCTGAGAGGCGTGATGGGATCCAACTACAACCAAGGCGCGGACGCGGCCAGGATCCTCGGCATCCCGCTTTTCAACGTCCATTGCCCGGCCGACAACATGGTCCAGAGCTATCTCACGGATCTCTTCGAAAAGGCCAATCCGTACAGGCTTTCCGAAATCATCGATGCCCTCTATTCCGAGCCGGAATACCGCGACGCGGCGAGATATAATTCCCCTCCGAAGATAATGGTGGGAAGCCCCGACTCCCGCTGCGGGAAGGTCATCTGCAAGATGAACGGCGGCACATCCTCGCCCAAGGAGATCTATGAGAAGCTGGCCTGGGCCGGCGTCGGGACCGTCGTGGGGATGCACTTCCCGGACAGCCATTTCGACGAGGCAAGGAGATGCGGCATCAATCTCGTGATTTCCGGCCATATGTCCTCCGATTCGCTCGGGGTCAATCTCATATGCGACATCTGGGAGAGGGAAGGCATCGAGGTCATCCCGTGCTCCGGATTCACCCGCCACAGCAGGAATTGAGATGTTCGAGAGAGGCTCCCGCATAATACGCGATCCGAAGGTCTTCGATTACGATTACGTCCCGCCGAAGCTCATCGGCAGGGACGAGCAGCTGAAGGCTATGGAGCTCCTGTTCCGTCCCCTGGCGGAATACGGAAGATCCTGCACGGCAGTCCTCATGGGCCCGGTGGGAACCGGGAAGACGGCCGCCGCGAAGTGCTTCTGCAGGGAGCTGGCCGAGCACTGCTCCAAGGAAGGCTCCCCCATCGAGGTCGTTTTCGTGAACTGCAGGGCCAGAAACTCCGAGGCCGCCGTGCTGCTCCATATGGTACAGCATTTCGACAGGGGATTCCCCGACAGAGGATTCTCGCCGGACCAGATGTGGAGGGCCCTGAGGCAGCAGATTTCGGGCGAGGGCAAGGATATCGTGATAGTCCTGGACGAGGTCGACATCCTCCTGAAGAAGAACTCCATGGATCTTGTCTACCAGATCTCCCGCTTCACGGAGGGCGGCCCGGACATCGGGCGCTCGGTATCTCTGGTCATGATATCCCAGGAGCCGCTGTTCGACCTTCTGGACGAAGCTTCTTTCTCTTCGTTCCGCAGGGCGAATTCCGTCGTATTCGACAAATACGACATGCCGGAGCTGAGGGAGATAGTCCTCCAGAGGGCGAACGCCGGGATACTGCCGGGGAGGATAGGCGAGGAGCCCATAGATATGATCGCGGACTCCGCCTCGGAATACGGCGACGCCAGGATGGCCATAGAGCTGCTGGACAGGGCGGCGAACATGGCCGAGAGCGAAGGCGCGGACGAGATCGACGCGGAGCACGTGCGCGGCGCGAAGGCGATGATATACAGCACCGTGTCCGAATCCAAGCTCAAGACCTTGGACAGAAGCAGGATGCTGGCTCTGCTGGCCGTCTCCAGGGCTATCAGGAAGCAGCCGTCGATAAGCATAACGTCCGCGGAGAAGACCTATGCCGTGGTCTGCGAGGAGTACGGGGAGACCCCCAGGAAGCACACCCAGTTCTGGACCTACATCCAGGACATCGAGAAGCTGGGCGTGATCAAGACCGCGGTGGTGAACGAGGCAAGCGGCAGGACCACTAGGATATCCCTTCCGGGGGTGCCGTCGAAGGTCCTGGCCGAGAAGGTCGAGAGCCTGCTCGAGAAGGCTTCGGAATGAAGTGCGACATATGCGGCGGGGACGCCGTCACGTTCATCAGATACAACGGAACGCACCTCTGCGGCAGGCATTTCATGCGCTACGTCGACAGAAGGGTGAAGAAGGAGATCAGGAAGCAGATCCATGTCCATGCCGGGGACAGAATAGCCGTGGCGGTCTCCGGAGGCAAGGACAGCATGCTGGCCCTGTCGATGGTGTCGTCGGTGTTCGGGCCCAGGAACGGTATTGAAGTCCACGCCATCACGATCGACGAGGGGATAGAGGGATACCGCCCTCCGAGCGTGGATATCGTCCGCAGATACTGCGGATCCAACGGGATAGCGTTCCATCTGAGGTCATTTTCAGAGCTGGGGGTGACTATGGACGGGATCGCCCCGCTGTCGGGGGAGAGCAGCCCGTGCACATACTGCGGGGTGTTCAGGCGCCGTCTGATGAACGACGAGGCCAGGAAGATAGGCGCGAAATATCTGGCTACCGGCCACAATCTCGACGACATGGCCCAGTCGGTCATGATGAATTTCGTCCGCGGCGACGTCGAAAGGCTGGCCCGCCTCGGCCCGCATGAGAAGGTTCAGCCCGGGCTGATACCCAGGTTCCTCCCTCTGAGGACGATTCCGGAGAAGGAGACCCTCCTTTACGCTCTGGTCTCCGGGCTGGAGTTCTGGGACGGCGAATGCCCGTATTGGAAGGAGGCTCTGAGGAACCAGTACCGCGACATCGTCGACGATCTCGAGGAGCGTTCCCCGGGCTCCAAATTCAGCATCCTCTCCTCGTACGACGCGCTGCGCCCGATGCTGTACAGGGAGCTTCCGCCGTCCAATCTCAGGCTGTGCGCATGCGGGGAGCCTACCGTGGGGAACAGATGCAAATCCTGCGAGCTTCTCGAGGAGGCCAGGAGAAAGATCTCCGGCGCGTCGCGATCGCAGCAGAGGATCCGGGTTGACCCATTCCGGGCTTCCGTTCCAGGGCTCTTTGCCTATCGAGCGCAATTTGCCGATGACCAGCTCCTTTCCGATGTCGGTGACGGCAAAGATTTCCACCTTGTTTCCTGCGATCACTATCTCGTCCTTTCTGGACAGCGCCTCCTCTCTTATCGGCCCCGATGCGCATGCAGTTATGAAATCGCAATTGTCGAATAGGGCTTTCGCATCGCATCTGCTGGTGCCGGAGGTGTGGACGGCAATGATGATCGCCCTTTCGCCGTATTTCTCTCTGATGTATCTGGCATCGTCCGCATTGGTCACGGTGACGGAGAACCTATCGTATCCGCGGGCTGCCGCCTTCTCTGCGCATGCTCTCTGATCTATCTTCGCGTTTTCCGGATCCAAGACATTTTCCGGGCCTATGTCAGCGATGACTTTCTTTATGGGGCTGGTCTCGACTATCCCGGATATCCTTCCGCACATCCCCTGGATTATTTCGGGGTCCTCGCTGATGAAGCTTCCCGCGCCGTCTCCGACTACGACCGAAGCCTGGATCTGTTTTTTAGACAGCGCCGTGGAAAGGATCTCCGACACTCCGAACGTCACGTAATCGCCGGCGCGGGTGACGCGGTTCTCTGTGAACAGCCCGAAATCCTTGATGCGGAACTCTATGTTTTTGCGGACGGCTTCGGTGTCTATCTTCTCTATCCCCAGTATCTTGTTGAACAGGGGGCAGAATTTCAGTTTAGGGGGCTGTATATCGACTATATTTCCGTTTTCTACGGTGACGACGGCCAATCCGAGGACTTCCATCACGTGGTGGTCTCTTATCTCTGACATGATGAATAACCATCCATTTTTGTAGGTAAATCATTTGCTGTCGAGCACTGCAGTGCTACGTGTCTTCTGATTATCAGCACTATAGTCTGATAGTAATTACACTATAGTCTTACAGCCAGAATTGGGCGTTGGATCCCTGATCGGACAACCCATTATCTATCAGTAAGCGATTACAAACATGGCCCGGCAGTGCCGGCGGTGTTAAATATGTATTCGGATGGAAAGATCTGGATCGCCAAGGGCGACGAGAGGGTATATCTGCTTCCCCGTATGGCCAACAGGCACGGACTGATAACGGGCGCCAGCGGAACCGGGAAGACCGTGACAATGAGGGTTCTGGCCGAATCGTTCAGCGACGCTGGCGTGCCAGTGTTCTTCAGCGATATGAAAGGTGACGTGGGCGGCGTATGCAACGCCGGCGAGGACACGGCCAAGATGCGCGGGCGCGCGGAGAAGCTCGGCGCCGAAGCATTCGAATTCAAAGGTTTCCCTACTGTCTTCTGGGACGTATACGGGGATTGCGGGCATCCCGTGAGGACCACGGTCTTGTCCCTCGGAGCATCGCTTCTGTCCCGCCTGATGGATCTGACCGGCGTCCAGAGCGACGTCCTCGCCATGATCTTCAGGATCTGCAAAGACAAGGGCTGGGATCTCATAGATTCCAAGGATCTCATCTCCGTTTTGCAGCACATCGCGCTGAACCGCAACGATTACATCGCCGAGTACGGGAACATGTCGTCCCAGACACTGGGGGCCATACAGAGGTCCGTCCGCACGCTCGAGGACGAGGGCGGAGATTTCTTCTTCGGGGAGCCGGCTCTTGACATATTCGACTGGATACGGACCGACGAGAACGGAAAGGGCGTGCTGAACGTGCTTAACTCCGAGAAGCTTTCGAGGAGCCCGAAACTATACAGCACCTTCATGATGTGGCTGATCCAGGAGCTTTTCGAGAAGCTTCCGGAAGCCGGAGATCCGGAGAAGCCGAAGCTCGTTTTCTTCTTCGACGAAGCCCACATGCTGTTCTCCGACGCGCCCAAGCCCGTCATCCAGAACATAGAGCAGATGGTCAAGCTCATAAGATCCAAGGGAGTCGGGATTTATTTCGTCTCACAGAGCCCGTCCGACATCCCGGACAGCGTCCTGGCCCAGCTGAGCAACCGCATCCAGCATGCTCTCCGCGCTTACACGCCGGCAGAGCAGAAATCCGTGAGGGCGGCGGCGTCATCCTTCCGCACCAATGAGAAATTCAAGACGGAGACCGCCATAACCGAGCTGGGCGTGGGAGAGGCGCTGGTGTCCTGCCTGGACGAGAAAGGCATCCCTACGATAGTCGAGAGGGCATTCGTCCTTCCTCCGCAGAGCAGCCTGAACCCTCTGAGCCCGGCGGAGTATGAGGGCATCATAAAATCGTCCCGCTTCGAATCCAAGTACAGGGAGCGCATAGAGAGGCAGTCGGCTTACGAGACGATGCAGAAGCTGGACGAGGAGAGGAAGAAGGAGGAAGCGAAAGCCGCCGAATCCAAGGCCAAAGCCGCGCCCAAATCATCCGGTACCGCATCAGCCAGAAGCAGCTCGTCCAAGAGCTCGGCGACCAAGGCCGCAGAGAAAGCCCTCAACAGGGCCGCGACGACTGCCGGAAGGGAGATCGGCAAAGGCATCTTCAGAAGCCTGTTCAAGAAATGACCGGCGGCCCCGGCATCAGTTCCGGGCCGCCGCAAAACGTTTCATGAAGGGGATCGGATCAGTTCCTCTTCCATCTGACCCCGTCAGCGGAGTCTTCCAGCTGGATTCCGGCTTCCTTTAGCCTGTCGCGGATCATGTCCGCGTACTGGTACATCTTGTTCCTGCGCATCTCCCCGCGGAGATCGATGAGTATGGATATCAGCGAATCCACGGTGCCGTCGTCCGCTTCCTTGGGCTCCGGGATGATGTTCAGTATGCCGTTGAACTCGCCTATGAGCTTCAGGTGCCTTTCAGCGGCTTTCCTGGACAGGGTCTTCTCGCCCATGGCCTTGTTCGTCGCCCTGGCCATCTGGAACATGACCTCTATGGCGGCGCGGGTGTTGAAGTCGTCGTCCATGGCGTCCCTGAACGCTTTCCTGTAGGATTCGATCAGGTCGCAGCAGTCGTCGCTCTCCGCATCCCCTTCCGGGCCGTTCCTGGCGCAGTCCGCGAGTCCGGCATAATTGTTTATGAGCCTGGACAGCGCCGACTTCGATTCGTTCAGTATGTCCTCGCTGTATTCCAGCTCGCTCATATAGTGGGCGTTCAGGAAGTAGAACCTTATGCTCTGGGCGTCGAATTTCTTGGAGACGTCCTTGACGGTGAAGAAATTGCCTTTGGACTTGGACATCTTCTCGGCTTCGCTCATCCCCTGGCCTCTGACTATGAGCATGCCGTTGTGCATCCAATAGTTGGCCAGAGGCTTCCCGGTCACGGCCTCCGACTGCAGGATCTCGTTCTCGTGGTGGGGGAAGACCAGATCGTTCCCTCCTCCGTGGATGTCTATCTGGTCGCCGAGGTATCTGCCGATCATCGCCGAGCATTCTATGTGCCATCCGGGCCGTCCGGGGCCCCAGGGGGAGTCCCAGGAGCATTCCCCGGGCTTCGCAGCCTTCCAGATCGCAAAATCCATGGGGTCGATTTTGCTCTCGTCGAGCTTTTTGAGGCCGGATTTCACCCTTTCGGACTGCTGCATGTCGTCCAGGTTCCTTTTGCTGAGCTTCCCGTAATCCTTGACCTTGCGGACCGAGAAATAGACGCTCCCGTCCTCGGTGGCGTATCCGTAGCCGCTGTCGATGATCTTCCGGACCATGTCTATGATGTCCCCGATGCATTCGCTCGCTTTGGGATAGATGTCCGCCCTGTTTATCCCGAGCTTCTCCGCGTCCTCGAAGTATTTCCTTATGTATTCCGCGGAGAGCTCCAGAGGTTCCATCCCTCTTTCGGCCGCCCTTCTGATGATCTTGTCGTCCACGTCGGTGAAGTTGGTGACGTGGGTGACCTGGTACCCGAGATATCTGAGGTAGCGGGCCACGGTATCGAACACGATCATGCTCCTCGCATGGCCCATGTGGATGTCATCGTACACGGTGACTCCGCAGACGTACATGCGGACCTTCCCCGGCTCTATGGAAACGAATTCTTCTTTGGAATTGGTCAGCGTGTTGTGGATGAATAGCGACATCGCGCCTCAATAGGGCGGATGATAGATAAGTTTGCACCCCAGGATCCAGCCGTCCGGAGTCCGAGGCAGAAATGATATATCCGCGAGGCCGTGCCTGTTCCGATCGATATGAGGAAAGATTTCGGCTCCAAGCCTTGCGTATATCCGATGCCGGTTTTCATAATCGCAACCTACGGGGAGGACGGCGTCCCCAATGCCATGAATGCGGCATGGGGAGGCATCGCCGAGGAGGACAGGATAATGATCTGCCTGGATCCCGCCCACAAGACCACCAAGAACATACTCGCGAAGAAAGCCTTCACTGTCAGCATGGCCACTGAAGACCGCGTCGCAGAATGCGATTACGTGGGGATAGTGTCCGCCAATGACGTCCCGGACAAGTTCGCGAGATCAGGGTTCCATGCGGAGAGAAGCTCCAAGGTCGATGCCCCGCTGATAAAGGAGCTTCCGATGGCCCTGGAATGCGAGCTCATAAGCTACGACGAGAAGACCTGCATGCTTCTGGGCAGGATAGCCAACGTCTGCGCCGACGAAAGCGTCCTGACAGACGGAAAGATCGACCCCAGGAAGCTCAGGCCGATAACATACGACGGCGCCAACAAGAAGTATCACTCTTTCGGAGGGATCGTCGGGCAGGCTTTCGGCGAAGGAAAGAAGATCATGTGAAACTCGGGCCGTCGAGGCCCGCCATCTTATTTTGCCGGGATTCCCGGGCTCTGATAAAAGAGAAGGGCGGCCCTGGGATTCCCGGGGCCGGTTCAGATCAGGATTTGATGTCCTTGCTCCAGTCGTCCGATATGGATTCGCTGGTCTTGTCCTTGCTTCTTCTGACTTCAGCCACCACATTCCCGACGGCCGCGAACATGGAGCTGGCGCCTGCCGCATCCGTTCTGAAGTTGGCCGCGCGGGAGGCATCTATTCCGAGGGACTCAGCTTCGGTGACAGAATCTATGTTGGCCCCTATGAACAGGAACTCCCAGTCGTTCTCTTTCTTGCGGGTTTCTATCAGATTCTTTATGGTGCTGCGCCTGTATTCGCGGCTGGCGTTCTCGTAGCCGTCCGTTATTATCACGAACATGGTCTTTCCGGGCTTCGAAGCCTCGTCGGTCCCGTCCTGCTTCGATTTGATGCTGTTTATGGTCTTTCCGACGGAATCCAGGAGCGCGGTGGATCCTCTTACGTAGTACTCTTTGGTCGTCATCTCGGGGATTTCCTTGAGAGAAATCCTGTCGTAGAGAAGCTCGTACTGGTCGTCGAAGAGGACTACGGTGACCAGAGCGTCGCCTTCTTCCTTTTTCTGCTTCTCGATCAGAGAGTTGAAGCCGCCGATGGTATCGCTCTCCTTGCCGCTCATGCTTCCGCTTCTGTCGAGTATGAATACCAATTCCATCAGGGACTGATCCATGCGAAGCGAATCGTAGCGCTGATTAAAAAATATGTCCCGTTACGCGGAAAGCTGCCGGCTCCGGCACGGTTTCATCCGGCAGAATGAGGCCATAATGCCTGAAATAAAGGCTCAGCCATCCCACGGGCATGAAAGTAGACAGGAAGACGGTCCGGAGCGGAGAATACCGCGGCCGCGGGATGAGGGTTCTGGAGCTCGGCGGAAAGGTGAGGCATATCAGGGACGGCGCTTTCAGCGGATGCTCCGCGCTGGAGGAGGTCAGGATCCCGGAGGGCGTGGAGTCGGCAGGAAGTTTCGTCTTCCAGGACTGCCCTCTGATAAAACGCTTCGAGATCCCCTCGACATTGGCCGATCTGTCCGAGAACGCTTTCTTCGTGGGGGACGAGGGGGTCCTGGAGGAGTTCTCCGTGGATCCCGGGAATCCGGCGTACCGTTCGGTTGACGGCGTGCTGTTCTCCAGGGATATGAAAACGCTGATCCAATATCCCCAGAGGAAAGCCGGAAGCTCGTATTCCGTCCCGGATGCGGTGGAGCGCATCGCGCCGGATGCATTCGCATATTGCCGGGGCTTGGAGAGCATAGCTCTGCCCGGCGGCCTCAGGGAGATAGGCAGCGGAGCCTTCGAATGGTGCGAGAGCCTCAGAACCATCCGCATTCCGCGGGGGGTCAGAAGCATACCTATGTACGCGTTCTTCTGCTGCTATTCGCTGGAGGATGTCGCTCTCCCGGACAGGCTGGAATCCTTGGGGCCGGAATCTTCGCCAATTGCTCCAGCCTGAAAGTCTTCGACATTCCCCCGGGATTCGATCAGCTGGAATATGCCGTTCTCGGAGGATGCGGGTCCCTTGAAAAGGTCTCGATTCCGGAGGGCATCCGCGATGTCAACAATTCCGCTTTTTTGGACTGTCCGAAGCTCAGGGAGGTGAGGCTTCCGGGTACGGTCCTGGCGATATGGGAGAAAGCATTCCAGCGCTGCAGCGGTCTGGAGAGCGTCAACATTCCTTCTGAAGTCTATTTTGTGTCGGAGGATGCGTTCGAAGGCTGCGAAAGCCTCAGGACCATATACGTCGAAGGAGACAGGATAGAATGGATGGGCTGGGTCCCGGAAGGGGCGGAGATCGTCAAAGGGAGTCATTCTGCTGGTTCTGGGAAAGAATGAAGGCAGATCGGGGCTATGCCCGGCCATCTCATGGATCGCATCGCATAGCACCTTCCGGCATGAGATTAAAGGTGAGCCCATTTGAATTGGTTGGCCAACCCTATGTCATAGCCGGAGTAGGCAGACGATACCCCGGCGAAGCGGGCGGTCGGAGAAACGAGGGGGAGATGCCTTTCGGTGGTGGCGTCCAGAACCGGCGGAAGGGCGTGTTGCGATGCGGGAAATAAATATTAGCCTCCCGTCGGGGATACGGCAGGGAGGGTATCTTCACATGTAGGCCCTGGGAAACGTCGGGGGGAACTCCGGAAGGCCATGCGGCAGCCTGACGGATTACGCCGCCCTGCACCCTTGTTAATATAACGCAACGCGAGGGGCACCCATGAAATGCATCTCAGGAATGTGGGCGGCCGGCGTCCGGGCCGCCGCCATGATGGCCCTGGCGCCGCTCGCCCTGGCGGCCGTGTCCGCCGCGGATGACGCCGAGGCGATTTCGAACGGCGATTAATTGTCGTCGATGATATCAGCTACAAAGTAACCAACGCATACAATCAATACGTAGAGATAATCGGGTACGAGAACAGCCCCGTCCGGATTGGCGGAACTATGAACTACGGCGGGTCCGAATGGGCCGTGGGGTCTGTTGGGGCCTATGCCTTCTATGACTGCGGAAGCCTGAAGGAGGTGAGCTTGCTCTCCGCGGAATCCGCAGGAGTCCAGGCCTTTGATAGCATCGGCTCGCTGGCCTACATCAGGTTCTCCAATTCCCTGCAGAGCGTAGGAAGGGACGCCTTCCCGGTGTCATTCTACAGCGGGGACATGGAGCTGTCTGCCGATGCCGCTTCGCTTGCGGGAAGGATCTTCACCGGATCCGGGGACGGTATTCTGTACGAGTCCTTCGAGATCTCCTGGCTGGACGGCGCCGGGGTCCTCGCCGACACGACGTTTGTGATGAAGGGCAGGATGCCGATGCACGAAGGACTGGAAAAGGAGCCGACCGACACGTTCTCTTATGAGTTCGCGGGATGGGTCCCGGATGTCGCTGCGGCCTATTTCGACGCATTTTACACCGCCGAGTTCAGGGAGATCCCCAAGGAATTCACCGTCACCGTAACCAAGAACGTAGCCAGATACGGGTCTGTCAGCGGGAAGAGCTTCACGGCCCGTACGGGACCCAAGTGTCGGCCGACGGCAACGTGCTGACCGTCGCTTACGGCGAGCGCTTTGACCAGGTGATCCAGGCCTACGGATTGACATAGGGAAGAGCATCGTGATCTCCATGGACGGCATAGACGGCGAGTACCACTCCGCCGAATACGACGTCGGCATGCTTCAGATCTACGTCATCGACGATGCGAACTCCGAAGTGGTCTTCGGGCCCATAACCGAGGACACAACCCTGTATTACTACTACATCTGACGAAGGGGCATGCCAGAAATGGCGGGGCTCCGGTTCCGCCGTCAAACTGCTTCGTCGGTGTGCTTTCCTCCGTAGTGGCCGCATTTATGGGCAGTTTCATCATGATGGACATAATCGACATACAGAAGGAGAAGTCGATAGCGGCGAATAAGGGTATCTCGCCCGGAATAATCAAGGGGGCGAGGGACTCTAGCTCACCAAAGGTCTAAATCAGACGGTACAGGTCTTAAGTTTGGAAGATTTCGAGATGCGCCTGGAGTTCAGAGGTCTGGCGCTGTTCGAGAGCGGCGGCCGGATGCTCGGTGCCGGACTGCGTCCCAGATAAAGCTCGCTCGAATGAACCTGATGAGTGTATGATATACATGAAATACAGCAGCACAGTCAAAGGCATTTTCATAGAGCGTCCCAACCGTTTCGTGGCGAAAGTGCGTCTGACCGATCCGGAAGGGGTCCCCTACGGCCCAATCATAATGTCCCATGTGAAGAACACCGGCAGATGTAGGGAGATACTCGCGGAGGGCGCTAGAATCATACTGGAAAAGTCTTCCAGCCCGTCCAGAAAGACGGCATATGACCTCATAGCCGCTTACAAAGGCGATCTGCTCATAAACATCGACTCCCAGGCCCCTAACAAAGTCTTCGGCGAATACATCAGATCTTCGGATCTCTTCGGAAAGAATCCGAAAGTGTTCCCGGAACGTACCCGCGGGGATTCGAGATTCGATTTTTACGTTGAATCCGGAGACAGGAAGATCTTCATCGAAGTGAAAGGCGTGACGCTTGAGAAGGAAGGCATCTGCATGTTCCCGGATGCTCCCACCGAAAGAGGGGTGAAACATCTGAAAGGACTTGTGAAGTGCGTCGAAGACGGGTACGAAGCATGCCTCGCCCTTGTTGTCCAGATGGGCGGGATGAAGGAATTCGTCCCGAACTACGCTACGCACAGGGAGTTCGGCGAAGAGATGGAGATAGCCGAGAGGAACGGAGTGAAAATAATGGTGTGCGGATGCGACGTGGCCGAAGACAGCATCTCCATCGGACGCGCCGGCATCCCGCACAGATACTCAGAATGAATCCAGAGCCTCTCTGATGCGTCTCTGGGTTTCCTCCGCCGGACAAGTGGTGTTGACCATAAGAACGGTGCAGTGGGACAGGTATCTCCTGAAGAATTCCGTGCGCATCTTCACCCTCCTCGGGTCCCTGACGAGCTGATGTGGATTGCAGAAATCGTTGGAAGACAGATACTCCAAGGCTTCGCCGGTCCCCATCTTTCTGATGATGGACGGGTCGCTGGCATCTCTCTTCAGGAGGAGGACGAACCTCATGGACGTCCTGTCGATCACGGAACCCTCTCCGGCAACCCATCTGACGTTCCCGATCCCGCGGCCTTTGTTGTCGAACTCCACGCTGCTGACGAGAGGCCTGTATTCCTCCCAGACGTCTCCGATGTCGGCGTCTATATAGCAGTTCTTTTCGGAACCGGTTGCGGTCGGGCGTCCGCTGCCGAATTCGACGAAATACCAGTCGTCGGTGATGAGATATGTGTTGTCCTTCCTCAGAAGCCCCCAGGACTGTGTGGTCTTGCCGGTCTTCGACGGGGCGATGAGAGTCACCCCGATGCCGTCCATGTCCAGGGCGGCCCCGTGGACGGCGAATATGCCCTGCTCCTCCAGGATGTTCCCCGCGAGCCCGAGAGCGATGCTCTTGACCCACCCGTAATAGTCGAAATTGAATAGGAAAGCGACCGAATTCACATAGTCGTATTCGACGTGCAGATCGGTTTCCGGATCCGTCATGCAGAAAATCCTGGCATGGGCGCGGACGCGGTCGGACATGTGGTAGAAATTGTCGGTCCACATCTCGGCGTATTTCTTGTTAGGGGTGAAAAGCTCGACGCAGATCCCGTTGATGTCCGCTTTGGAGCTGTAGCAGTTTGTTGCAAGCGCTTTTCTGCGCAGCTCTGATGAGCGGTCCGGATCGATGATCTTTACTTCGTATGCCATGGTAACGTTCAATGAACGTTAACTTAATTCAAATAGGTCTGCCCGGATTCTTCGGAGAAGCTTCGGGTTCCGGGACGATGACTTCCGCCATCTGATGCTCGACGCCCCATTTGGAAAGCTCGATCAGGATTGGGCATATGGATTCCCCTTTCGCTGTTATGGAGTATGTCACCTTCAGTTTCCCGGACGGCGACACAGACCTCCCGACCATTCCGTCGGATTCCAGCTCTTTGAGCTGCTTCGAAAGCATCCTGGATGTTATGCCCCCTATCCTCCTCTGGAGCTCCGAGAACCTCATGCCTCCGTTCCTGGAAAGCATGCAAAGTATGGTTGGCTTCCATCTTCCCTCGATCACAGACATGGCGGCATTGACCGGGCAGTATCCGGGGGCCTTGTCGTTCATGATACAGTATCATACATGATATTAAATAACATTTTGCGACCGATTTTATATCATCGGAACGATACGCCATCCAAAGGGATGCGACGCGGAAGCTGCGGCATCCTGCGCTCAAAGAAGGGATAGTATGGTCAAGACGGCGGTCTTATACGCCTCAGGGTTCACTAAGAACACCGAAAGGGTGGCGAAATACATCGCCAAGAATTCCGACGGCGACAGCTACGACCTCAAAGACATCACGGAGATCGATCTGAGCATGTATCAGACGGTGGTCTTCGGGACCGGAATACATGCCGGAAAGCCTTACAAGCAGGTCGCGGAATTCATCGGCAAGAACAGAGGGCAGCTTAATGGAAAGGACGTGAAGCTTTTCATATGCTGCATGTACAACGACGAGAAAGGGAGCAGACAGTGCTCGGCGGTATCCAAAACGCTGGGCATTCCGGACGCGGTTTTCTTCAACAAGAAAGAGCCGGAGATGAATGACAAGGGCTTCCCGAAGTCGGTCGACGATTTCATCGAGAGATTATGAGCCAGACCACATTGATGCTGATTGCGGCTGTTTATGTCATCATAAACATCGTCGCGCTGGGGATGTACGTTTCGGACAAACACAAAGCCAAAAGCGGGAAATGGAGGACCAAAGAATCCGTGCTTCTGGCATGGGCATTGGTCGGGCCCTTCGGCGCCGCCGCGGGGATGCAGATGGCCAGGCATAAGACCAAAAAAGCGAAGTTCAAGCTTGTCTATGTCTTCCTCCTGATACATCTGGCGGCAATCGCTTATATCTTCATAAAACTCTGAAGGGGGCCGTCCGGGCTCCCGCATCTTTTCTTCCATCCATCAGAACAGATTCCGATGCATCTGCCGGGACCCAGATGCGAGTGCCAAAAAACCGTCACGCATCATATTCTCCATTGGTTTCATTCGAAACATATTTTATATCCTCCATCCGATGATAATCCACCACTCTAATGGTGTATTTATGACAAGCATCATGAACGACAGCAATTCCAAATGGATAGCGGCGATCGCCGCCGCCATCTTCGTGCTTTCTGCCGCGGCCGTCTGCTCCGACACGGCCGATGCGGCAGGCAGCGGGGAGGAGACATTGGATGTGGACGAGACGCTCTCGTCCGCTTTCAGTCTTATCTCCGCGATCCTGGTCGAAGAACCGTCCAGTTACGCAAAAGTGATATCCAGCAGCTACGACGTCAGCAGAAGCGGGGCGTTCGCCGATCTCGTCCTCAAGAACGGTGCTGTCCTGAATTTCTCCAACTCCTCCGTTCTTGCCGTGGATAATCTCTTCATAGACGGGAACGTGAAGATCGTCAACAAAGACGGCACCAACTTCAAGCTCCTCGCCGATAAAGTCTTCATTTCAGGCATATACATGCAGGGCGGCTGCAAATTATTCACCGACAAATCCGTCACCATCGATGCGAAGGAAGAGAACACCGGGTTCTATGACCCAGCCTCCGGGACGTTCGACCCTTCCAAAGGTCTGAAAGGCTCCGTAAACATCAGCGTCTATGTCGACGGATACATGAGCATCGCCGATTCCAGCGAGTACAGAATCTATTCCGGCAGCGGCTCCCCGGCCGCCGAAGCGAAAATCAGCTACAACCTTGACGGATTCTACAGGAGCCTCAAGAACAACCTCGACGGGCTGGTCTTGGATAAGAACTACGCGGCCAAGATCGTCGACTACCTTTACGGCAATATGGTGTATCCTGACGCAGACGCCTCCATCAAGATCGCCAAGGCTTCTGGCAAGGGAACGACCATCTCCGATGCCAGCATCACCCTGGTTTCCAGCCAGGCGAGCAAGGGCCTGAAGCTC
This sequence comes from Methanomassiliicoccaceae archaeon, assembly GCA_016281925.1. Lineage (GTDB taxonomy): Archaea > Thermoplasmatota > Thermoplasmata > Methanomassiliicoccales > Methanomethylophilaceae > Methanoprimaticola. Next base: position 16,695 of record JAEEJP010000070.1, on the reverse strand, counting down.
GGGATGAGCATCGGCTCAGGCGAGGGCAACATAAACTGCAGTAACCTCTCCCTGAACGCCAGCATATCCCTCTCGAAAGCGGAGATCACCGGAAGCGCCGGCAGCCTGATCGTCAGGAATGCGGGCTCCGCAGCCGGAGCATCCGGACAGAGCGCCGAATTCCAGGACCTAAAATTCGAATTCTCCAGCAGAGGGGATAAGATCATCGACATCGTCGTATCCAACATCCTCAACGGCCCTCAGGCCGTCATGGATGCCCTTACCGATTCCGATGCCTCCATCTCCGGGACATCCAGCATCCAGGCCGGAATTGTGAAGGCCAGCGGACCGGTCGCCGCCGACGGCATAGCCAGAAACATAGCATTCGACGCCTCAGGATTCGAATTGCGCACAGATGTCAGCAGCACAGGAACCTCGTTCAAGGGATCCCTTTCCAAGCTGGACCTGCAGGCCGAAGGCAAGAACGCCAAAGAGACGCTGAAACTCACCGGATTCAGCGAAAGCCTGTCCACCAACGGAAAGAACGTCTTCAGCATCCTCAAGTTCGTCAGGATCGACGGGAATGACAGGGGATACGGAGACCGCATCCCGCATGTCGATGCAGACTACAAGGCCGCAATCCTTGATTATCTGAACGGAGCCACCATAAAAGGGGACATCAGCGTCGGAACGCTGGACCTGTTCTCAGCCGAAGGGGTCGAAGGAATCAACTACAAAGAGACCAAACTGTCATTGACCGGAAATGACAGGAAGAATTTCCAGTCGTCCCTCGACATAAAGATCGCCGCCGACAGGCCCACCGAAAAGATCAGACTCGCCGGAACAGTCTCCCCGTCTTTCTCCGGCTCAGCAGTCCTATACACTAAGGTCCTCACCTCAGATTCCAAAGGCATCAACGGCGGCGAAATCATCACGAAGAACATGAAAGTGGACGTCAAGACCTTCATGGTGGACGCCTACGCCGACGATTTCACGGATCCCAGCAGGCTTTCCGACGCCGCGGAGATGAAACTGTCCGTCAAAGCCGACGTCGAAAGGAACTCCTGGTCCACCGGAACGGGCAGGACCGCTTACGCCGAGAAGATAGCCATGGCCGATGCCAGCTTCGACTCGGACGTGGCGTTTCTGGCAGATTTCTCGGCCGTCGATCTCTCTGCGTCTTCGGGGAACTCGATGAAGATAGATTCTTACAGAATCTCCGACCGCGGGAGCTGCTCCATGACGGAGTTCGCCGACGTCGTCGCCAAAGCCGACAGCAGCAGCATGATCAAGGGAAGCTCTTACGAATACAAGTACGACGAATCCGGAACCGGATCCCTGTATCTTGCCGATGCCGAGACCGTCATCGGCGGCACGGACGTCAAATACAGCAAAATCTCCGACACCGAACCTGCCGCATATCTCGTCAAGAACGAAGCCGGATACTATGACGTCTCCGCGGAAAAGACTTCGGGGAGCATCGCCGCATACAATGTGCAGGGCAAATCCCTCTCTTCCGGCGACAGCACGATGCTCTACATCGCGATAGCAATAATAGCCCTGGTCCTCGTGGCGCTGGCTGCCTTCCTCATCCTCAGGAAGCGCGGAAGCGGCGCCTGAGGCCGATACCGAAACCGCAGGGCCGGCCCAGAAACGGCCGTACCCTGCATTCCTTTGATCCCGGGCCAGACGCCTCGGGAAGCGCCGTTCTGCGCGGAGAATCCGGGCTATCCCTATGGAACGGCCGATTTAAGCATGGTCTCTAAGATTTTATTTAGAATTCCGCCGATTACTGCGGGAAGGCGCCCGCGGAACCATTCCCGTCCGGCCGCCCGAGGGATGTCATGCGCGCGGCATTGTATGCAAGGGTCTCGACAGAAGACCAGGCAAGGGAAGGCTTCTCCCTGGACGCCCAAGTGAAAAGGATGGAGGCCTACTGCAGAGTCCGCGGATGGGAAGTGGCCGGGATCTACAGGGACGAAGGGCATTCAGGCCGCACCACCGACCGTCCGGAGTACGCCAGGATGATGGAGGAATCCGGCTCCTGGGACATCCTTCTGGTCCTCAAGATGGACCGCATACACAGGAACAGCGTGAACTTCGCGCTGATGATGGACGACCTCCGCTCCAACGGAAAGGAATTCAATTCGATGCAGGACAAGTTCGATACCACCACCGCGATGGGAAGGTTCGTAATGGACATAATGCAGCGCATCGCCCAGCTGGAGAGCGAGCAGATCGGCGAAAGGGTCAAACTCGGCATGACTTACAAAGCGAAAAGCGGGAAAGGGCATCTGGGTTCCGCCCATCCCTACGGCTATTCATTCGAAGGAGGGGAAATGCTGGTAATCCCCGAGGAGGCGGATGCCGTCCGCATGATGTTCGACATGAGGATCCGCGGATCCACGCTGAAAGACATCGCCGATTTCCTGTCCCGCAGCGGCATTCCTACCAAAAAAGGAGGGAAATGGAGCCCTCAGACCGTATCAAACATCCTCAGAAACCCCATATATGCCGGTTATTCGGATTGGAACGGCATAATCAAGCGCGGAGATCACGAGGCCATAATCGGCGAGGAAAAATATGAGGCTGTCAACGGCCCGGTGGTGGTCGGGCGATGCGCGCTGCGATATATGTCAGGGTATCCACAGACGAGCAGGCCGCGGAAGGATACTCCCTGGAAGCGCAGAAATCGCTTCTGGAAGACTATTGCATCGCCGAAGGATGGGACGTCGCAGCGACGTACGAAGACGACGGGTATTCGGGGAGAAGCGCGAAGCGTCCCGCATACCGCAGAATGATGGAGGAATCCGATTCCTGGGATGTCATCCTCGTGATCAAAATGGACCGCATACACAGGAACAGCAGGAACTTCATGCAGATGATGGAGGAGCTCGACAGGAACGGGAAGAAATTCGTGTCGTCCTCCGAGTCTTTGGATACCACCAACGCTCTGGGAAGGTTCGTCGTAGACATGATCCAGCGCATCGCCCAGCTGGAGAGCGAGCAGATCGGCGAGAGGACCTACATGGGCATGCGCGAGAAGGCGGAATCCTTGGGAACATCCGATTCCAAGAAGAAAACCATGGGGTTCACACCCCCATTCGGCTATTCAATCGAGAAGGGCGCTCTCGTCGCCGAGCCGGAAGAGCTCGCGGTCGCCGGCCGCATTTTCTCCGAATACATGGGCGGGGCGACGGTGGATTCCATCTGCTATGAGCTCAACGGACTGGGGCTGCTGACCAGGAAAGGCAATCCCTGGAACAAATACAATCTCAGAAACGTGCTCCACAATCCCGTCTATGCCGGATTCATGCGCTGGGAGGAGCTGCTGATACGGCATACCGCAGAGACCGTTCTGGATCCCGACGAGTTTAATGCTGTCCAGACGAGGATGGCATCCAAGGACCGCGGAAGGAAGGCCGCTCCCGTCAGCTTCATCCCCGAATGCTGCTACAGATGACGCCGTTTTTTGTTGATACATTCAATAAAATATTATAACTAAAGCATAATCTCGGCGCAGATAATTATGAAGCTCGAACAGAAGAAAAAATTGCTCGCTTTCCTCATGGTCGGCATCATGGTCGTTGTCGCTCTCACGGCAGCGGTTGCGGTGCTTGTCTGATGGCGAGGATCGCGGCAGTCACCGGTGCATCCTCGGGGATCGGCGCCGAATTCTGCCGCGCCCTGGATTCCGAAGGTCTCGACGAGATCTGGATGATATCCAGGCGCGCGGATGCCATGGGGGCTGTAGCCTCCGGCATCCGCACGGAATGTCGCATCATCCCTGCCGATCTTTCCGACGCAAAAGAAAGAGACCGTCTGGCGGATGCAGTCGGCGAAGAGAAGCCTGACATACGCTATGCGATAGCCTGTGCCGGGCTCGGCCGCTTCGGGGACAGTTTCTCCATCCCAAAGGAGCAGACGCGCTCCATGATAGAGGTCAACGTGTCCTCGACCGTGGATTTCGTTTCCATGTGCGTCCCATTCATGGGTAACGGGTCGCATATCATAGCCCTGTGCTCGGAAGCCGCTTATGTGGCGGCCTACAGGCTGGGCGTCTATTCCGCGTCCAAAGCCTTCGTCAGAAGCTATCTGGATTCCCTGAGATACGAGGTCGAAGAGAGAGGGATTTCCGTGCTGGAGGTGTCGCCGGGATGGGTGGATACCCCGTTCATCGACGGGGTCAGATCCAGTTTCGACGCCCCTCCCAAGGTTTTCGGAAGCGCGGCCACCAGAGAGGCCGTAGTGGCGAAGGCGATGAAAGACTGCGCCGCCGGCAGGAAAAGGTCCGTATGCGGGTTATCCACCCGCGCGACCATCGCACTCGCCGGCCATTTCCCACGTTTTGCATCATATTGCTGGCGCAGATACTGGGATTGATGCGGAAACCCTGCCTTCCGGCGCATTGAAGGCAGAGGATTGGTTTGGGCTCAGTTTGCGCCGGCGGTTTCGAACTGGCTGTTGTATAGGCCGCAGTAGAACCCGCCCTGCGCCATCAGGCTCTCGTGGTTCCCCTGCTCTATGATGTTCCCGTCTTTCATGACCAGGATAAGGTCGGAGTTCCTGATGGTGGAGAGGCGGTGGGCGATGACGAACGACGTCCTTCCGCTGGAGAGGCGGTCCAGGCTTTCCTGGATGATCTTCTCCGTTCTGGTGTCCACCGAACTCGTGGCTTCGTCGAATATCAGCATGGGGGAGCGGTCGATGAGCGCCCTCGCAATGACGAGCTGCTGCTTCTGGCCGGCGGAAAGCTCGGTATCGGCCCCGATTACGGTGCTGTAGCCGTCCGGCAGCGACATTATGTATCTGTCTATTCCGACCGCCCTGCATGCCTCCCTGATCTGCTCGTCGGAGACGTCCCTGCGGTTGAACGCTATGTTGTTCCTGACCGTATCCCCGAAGAGCCACGAGTTCTGCAGGACCATGCAGAACTGCTCGTGGACGTTGGCGCGGGTCATCTCGCTCACGGGGATCCCGTCTATGAGGATCTGGCCGCTGTCCACGTCATAGAATCTCATGAGCAGGTTGACGATGGTCGTCTTCCCGGCCCCGGTGGGCCCCACGATGGCGACCTTCTGGCCCGGCTCGATCTCCGCGGAGAACCCTTTGATGATCTCCTTCCCGGGGACGTATCCGAAATGGACGTCCCTGAATTCCACGCGCCCGACCGCGCGCTCTATGTGCGGGCCGTCCCTGCGCTCCTCGGGGATCTCCTCCTCATCCAGGAAGGCGAAGACCCTCTCCGCTCCGGCCGCCACCGACTGCATGTTGGTGAGGGCCTGGGAAATCTGCGAAAGGGGCTGTGTGAAAAGGCGGATGTAGATCATGAAAGCGACTATGGTCCCGATAGTGGCGCTGCCGTCGATGACCAGCACCGCGCCTACGAGGCAGACCATGACGTATCCGAAATTGCCCACGAAATTGGTTATGGGCATCATCGTCCCCGAAATGAACATCGCGTAGAAGGACGAACGGGTCAGATCCCCGTTGATCGCGTCGAATTTCCCGGTCGCGCTTTCCTCGCCCCCGAAGGCTTTGACGATTATGTGCGACGAATACGTCTCGCCCACGTGTCCGTTCATGCGGCCGAGGTTGGTCTGCTGCATCTCGAAATGCTTTTGGGACACTTTGACTATGGCGGCCATCATGGCGATGCCCAGCAGCGACGACAGGACCGCGGTCACCGCCATCGGAACGTTGGTCAGGAACATCATGGCCAGGGAGCCCAGAAACAGCGTTACCGAAGAGATCATCATGCCCAAGCTCTGGTTCATCGACTGGCCCATGCTGTCCGCATCGTTGGTGACGCGGCTCATGAGATCCCCGGAGCTGGATCCGTCGAAGAATCCCAGCGGCACCCTGTTCATCTTCTCGGATATGTCGTCGCGGAGGTTTCCCGCGGTCCTCTGGGTTATGGTCGACATTATGAGGTTCTGAGCCAGCAGGATCGCGGCGCTGATCCCGTACAGCATCAGAAGGCTCATGCCTATAGACGCGACCGCATCCAGATCCACCGATTTCCCCGGGGCGAGGCCGTCCTTGATGAGATCGGTGATATCGCTGATCATGTTCGGGCCGGCCAGCGATATGGCGGTGCCCACCGCGGACATCCCGACGGCGGCATAGAAAGCGTATCTGTATCTTCCCATGTACCGGAATATCCTCTTCCATGCGGACCCGAAATCGTCGGGCTTCTCGGCCTGGCTTCTGTCGCGGATCCTCATATTCCCAGCTCCTCTGCGGAAAGCTGCGACGACGCTATTTCGCGGTACACAGGGCAGTCCCTGAGCAGATCCTCGTGCTTCCCGATGCCGACGGCTTTCCCGCCGTCCAGCACGACGATCCTGTCGGCATCCTTTATGGTGCCGATCCTTTGGGCGACGATGAGTTTGGTGGCCCCGGCGGCTTCCTTTCTCAGGGCAGCTCTGAGATCCCTGTCCGTCCTGTAATCCAGCGCGGAGAAGGAATCGTCGAAGATGTAGATCTCCGGCTTCCTGCAGACCGCGCGGGCTATGGAAAGGCGCTGCCTCTGCCCCCCGGAGAAATTGGTCCCGTCCTCGGCCACTCTGGCTCCGTATTGGCCGTCGGCTTTCCCGACGAAATCGGCTGCCTGGGCAATCTCCACTGCCTTTCTGACATCCTCCAAGGTACGTTCTTCCGAGCCGCTGCCGTAGTTTACGTTCGATTCGATGGTGCCGCTCATCAGGACGGATTTCTGGGGCACGTATCCGATCCTGCCGCGGAGCGCGCCTATGTCATAATCGCGGACGTCCACCCCGTCGACCATCACCTTCCCCCCGGTGGCGTCGTAGAATCTGGGTATGAGATTCACCAGGGTGCTCTTCCCGCTCCCGGTCGATCCGATGAAAGCGACGGTCTCCCCCTTCCTGGCGGAGAAGCTGATGCCGCTGAACACGTCCTCCCTGGCTCCCGGATATCTGAAGCTCACGTCCACGAATTCCACTTCGCCCTCGTGCCCCTCAGGAGCCGCTTCCACGCCGCCGTCCCTGATCGACGGCTCGGTATCGATGACCTCCTCGATGCGGCGGGCGGCGACCTGTGCCCTGGGAAGTATCATGAATACCGCCGTCAGCATCATGAAAGAAGCCACTATCTGGAGAGCATACGAGGAGAACACGACCATAGACGAGAATTCTTCTATCCTCATCATGCCGGCCGCCTCGTTGATGATGCTGGCGCCTATCCAGAATATGGACAGCGACATCAGATTCATCACCGTCTGCATCGCCGGGCTGAGGAATGCAAGCGCTCTGGTCACTGAAAGGTGCGTACCGGTGAGGATCCTGTTCGCTCTTTTGAACCTGCTTTCCTGGAACGATTCTGCGTTGTAGGCGTGGATCACGCGGATGCCTTCGATGCCCTCCTTGGTGGCGGCATTGACGTCGTCCGTGTATCCCTGAAGCTTCTTGAACCTCGGCACTACGAACAGCATTATGGCGAGGATGATCGCCAGCATGACGGCGACGGAAATCGCGACGGCGGATGTCCATCTCAGATCCGAGCCTATGATCTTGGAGACGGCCCAGACCGCCATGATGGGGGCTTTGATCATTACCTGCAGCCCGAGCGCTATCACCATCATGACCTGGTTGACATCGTTGGTGCTGCGGGTGATCAGGGATGCCACGGAAAACTTTCCGATCTCCTCGGAAGAGAACCTCTGAACCGAATCGAACTGCTTTTTCCTGACCGTTTTTGCCAGGGATGTGGCCGTCCGCGCCGAAAGGTATCCGACGATCACGGATGAGATCAGGCTCCCGAACGCGCAGGCCAGCATGGGGATGCCTTCTTCCAGGACCTGGTCCGCGGTCCCGCCGGTGTTGAGCACCGTGGTTATGCCGGCCATGTAGCCCGGCACTTCGAGGTCGAGGTATACCTGCAGCGCGATGAGCAGGACGCAGACGGCGACGACCGCCCAGTCAGATGCCCTGAGATATTTGAGTATCATTCCCTGCGGCCTCCGTCCGTACTCTCCGCGGCGGCGACCATCTTGGAGATCGCAGCCCCCAGTGCCTCGCGCTCCTCCGCGGTCAGCTCCTGCGTGAGCGACCCCCAGGCTTTCCTGAGCTCGTCGTCTATGATATCCAGAGCCTTCCGGCCTTTTGGAGTCAGATTCAGGCTGTAAGCGCGGGGCTTCCCGCTGGAGTTGACCAGAAATCCCTCCGATATCAGGGAAGAAGAGACGCGGGTGATCAGCGCTTTGTCCGCGCGCATGAGATCCGCGACTTCTTTCAGCGAGCAGCCGGGATTCGTCCTGACCGCCAGAAGAACCGGGCCGTACGTCCTTCTGATGCCGTATTTCTCCATGGCCGGGCGCATCTGCCGGTCTATGAAAGAATCGACGGCATGAAGCGCGATGCCATAGCAGACCATTTCATCCATATGCAGTTGATTTATCAATTCTATAAATAGATATCAAATATGGTCTCCCATCCGTCTGATGAACGGTTCCGGACCGGTTTCCAGCCTGCCGGAACGGTTACGGCATTGAGGGACCCTGCCACGGATTATATCGGCGTAAAGCATCCCGGAAACGATGGCGGAAGGAATGCATACGGCAAGGTTCGAAGCCCGCGGCGTGACCGTGAGGATCATACGCTTCGATTCGGACGGGCTAAGGTGCCAGGCTCCGGAGGTCCCCAAGATCAGAGGCATGGTAGGCGAATGGGAGCCTGCAGAGCTGGGCGGTTCGGATGCCGTCATCAGAGCGCTGTACAGGCCGGCCAGAATACGTTTCATCCAATGCGACGGTTCCGAATCGGAATCGGACGCCGGCGGCCCGTATCCGGAACCTTTGCCGGTCCCGGGATGCAGAGGCTGCTGGGAGCCGTTCGCCGTCGGATCCGGGGACATCTCCGTGCGCGCGATGTACAGCGGCCCGCACCATTCGATAGAGCTGTTCGCGGACGGGAAGCGCTTGGCGACGGTGGAATGCCGCTCCGGCGAGTTCCCCAGGCTTCCCCAGCCCCCAAGGAAAAAAGGGTTCAGAGCCAGATGGCCATCGTTCGCCCCGACTTCGCGCCGCATCAGGATAGACGCGGTCTACGAGCCGATATCGATAGTCTGCCGGACCGGGATCGGGAAATGCGCCGAGGTGAGATACGACCCGGACGGCTTCAGCCTTCCCCCCGTCCCCGAAAAACTCGGTTTCACCGGAAAATGGGAGGATTTTCTGATAGGAACGTCGGATATCGCGCTGAATCCCGTGTATTTCAGGGCGCCCCCGGCCGGAATGCCGCATGCGGAAAGGATCCCGGAGATCGACATGGAGAAAGTCAGGAAAGCGCTGGAAGACCTCGACTATGTATCCGAAATCTGGAGCTCGGTGGAGGATGAGCCTCCCGAACCGGCGGAGAAACCCGCATATGCTATAAATTCGGCGCACGATACGGATGGAGAAGCCGATTGGGCCGGATTCGCGGGAAGCCTGTCCCCCTTCCAGAAAGAATACCTGGCATCGCTGGCCGGCGGAGCATCCGATCCCGGCGATGTCCTCAGAAGGCACGGGCGCATGAGAATGGCCGCGGAAGCGGAGATCAACGCCATCGCGGAATCGTCGCTGGGCGATCCGATAATCGACGGGGGAGAGCTGGATCCCGACTATATCGGCGAATTGCTTGAGGTGCTGAGGGATGGGAACTAAGATAGGGAAGAAATCAGCCACAATAATCATCAAAGCCCTTTCGTCCGGGGTGGTGCCGCCCAGAGGCGCCGAGCAGATCGCCGTCGGAAGGCGCGACGAGATATGCGCTTTCGACTCGGATCTCAGGGACGCAGCCGAAGGCATCGGCGCATTCAGATTCATCATAGGGGAATACGGCTCAGGAAAGACTTTTCTGTCCCAGCTCATCCGCGGCCACGCGGCCGACATGGGTTTCGTGGTGATGAACGCCGATCTGACCCCGTCCAGCAGGCTGAAGGGAAGCGGCGGCGAGGGGGTGATGCTCTACCGGAAGCTGATCTCCAGCACTACTGTGAAAGGCATGATGGACGGAGGGGCGATCGAAGCGCTGATACAGACATGGCTGGCCGGCGTGGAGGCAAGAGCATCCGAAAGGATCGGCGTCCCGGCGCAGAATCTCCAGGTCAGAGACGTGGAATCCCAGATCGACATCGACACCGAGCGCATTTCCATGCCGTTCTTCGCGGATTTCAGCAAGGTCCTAACAAAATACTATGTCCGCAACAGAGCCGGCCGCGATGTGGCGGATCAGGTCCGCTGGTTCGGAGGCGAATGCAATTCGATCAAAGAGGCCAGGGACAGGCTCGACATAGGATCATGCGTAAAGGACGAGAATTGGTATATGTTCATCAGGATATGGTCCGAATTCGCGGTGATGGCCGGATACAAAGGCTTGGTGCTGATAATGGATCAGGCCGACGTGCTGCTGAAAACGGCGAATTCGGCGAGGAACGCCAATTACGAGATGATACTGGCGATGTACAACGACATCGCTCAGGGCCGTTCCCGCCATATGGCCGCATACATGTGCGGAACCCCCGAATTCCTGGAGAATCCGGTCATCGGGCTGTACAGCTACGGAGCGCTGAGAACCAGGCTGGAGGAAAGCCGCTTCGAGAAGGGCCTGGCTCTGAATTCCGGCCCGATCGTGAGGACCAAGCCGCTCACCGCCGAGGAACAGGAAGCGCTGCTCCTGAGGATAATGGAGCTGCATCAGACGGCGAACGAATACCAGTCCACGGTAACCCCGGAAATGGTCGAGAGATACATAAGCTCGGTAAGGGCGAATTCGGATTCCGTCAGCCCGAGAATACTGTCCAGAGATTTCATCGCCCTCTTGAACGTTTTGCGCGCCTATCCGGACAAGGATTTCGACGGCCTCTTGGAAGGGAGATCCGTGGAAACCGATACCGGCCAGGAATTCATCTGATCCGCGTCGTCTGGAAAGCCTCCCCCTCCCGTCCGTTTTCTGGAGGGGGCGGCAGCGCCGGAATTATGCCGCCACTGCGCCCGAACTTCCGGCGGATTGGCCAAAAAGAAAGATTTAAATATAAATGATTCAGGAAGAAGCCATCGGGGCTGACACGGCAAAAAATGATCGGCCGTTTTCATCATCGATTGGTTCAATTGCTGTAACATTTCATTCTACCTTCTAATAATTAATGTCTGATTATCAACCGTTTTGCTGCCAGGTTCAGCCGCTTCCTGCCGCCGCCATAGGCCGGGATCCGGACCGGCATTTCCGTTGTTTTCGGCTATAATTGTTGAGATGTCATCATAAATGTATATCAAATATCTGCTCGGCCTGTTGACGAGTGTTTCCGAATATTATCATCTTATCATCTATAATTAATAGCTATTAATCAATACAAATAATATATTTTTATTTTTTTATTAATTTATTCACATATTCGATCAATACTTCGGTAAACAAGTGATTTCATCCTTATTCATTATATTGTTTTATAATCAATATATTTTATATCAAATCCATTTTTATTATTTATAATATTTAAAACAATACTATAATAGTTACTATTAACATACTGTTTTAAATATAATGACATTTGGATAAAAATCCAAAAAAGATACACTTAAATATGGTTTATCATCGAAAATGACTATCATACAAAGTTATATATACTGATGATGTGATGTAATCTTCGCCGATGAGTCAGAGACTCGGAAGCAACTCAACGCAAAGTGATTTGCGTAAAGGGAGGAAACAAAAATGGCTAATGAAGAAATTATTGCAAATCTAAGAAAGGCGGTAGAAACCTGGGACTTCAAGCTTGCCCAGTCTGCAACCCAAGAAGCAATCGATGCCGGAATGTCTGTCGGAGAGATCATCGGAGACGGACTCGGAAAGGGAATGGAAACCATCGGAATCAGGTTCGACAAGGCGGAGATCTACCTCCCCCAGGTCGTCGCAGCTTCCAAGGCAATGGAGGCCGCTCTGAACGTCCTCAAGCCTCTGATGGAATCCGGATCCGGATCGCTCAAGGGAACCGTCGTTATGGGAACCGTTGAGGGAGACATCCACGAAATCGGAAAGAACGTCTGCTGCGCTATGCTCAGAGGCGCAGGCTACAACGTCATCGACCTCGGACCCGATGTGTCCGCGATGGACTTCATGGATGCTGCAGAAGAGAACGACGCCCAGGTCTGCGGAGGATCCGCTCTCATGACCACCACCCTCGAAGCTCAGAGGGAGCTCGTGGAGACCATCAAGGAAATGGACGCCCCCTACAAGGCAATCTTCGGCGGAGCACCTTGCAGCCAGGAGTGGTGCGATCAGATCGGAGCCGACGGATACTCCGAGACCGCGAACGAAATCATCGGGCTTGTAGACAGACTCACTGGAAACTGATTCGAGGTGTAAAAAATGGCAGCAACTAGATTCCTCACTGTTACCGACGTATACGAGAGATTCATAAAAGGAAAGAAGGTTCCCGAGGCGGATTGGGACTACAAGATCATCCCCGGAAACGCTACGGCCCTCAAAGAGAAGTACAACATCAAGATCGACACATTCATCCCCGAGGACAAAGACCAGAAAGACGCTCTGTTCCAGGCCGGACTGGAGATGCTCGTCGAGACCGGATACTACTGCCAGGATCTCGGCCGCGTCATGAAAGTCACCGAGGAAGAGGTCTTCGAGGGAATCAAGAGGGCCCCCAAGAAACTCATTCTTGGAGAGGGAAGAGACATCGCCAGGTTCTACCCCAGGCGCGGAAACTCCCCTGTCAAGCCGATCATCCAGGGAGGCCCTACCGGATCCCCTCTGTCCGAGGACTACTTCGTGAAAATCATGCAGTCCTACGCCCAGGAAGGAATCGTGGACGACCTGGTGAACGGAGTCATGACCACCGTCGAGGGAAAGCCCGCGAAGAGCAAGACTCCTTGGGAGATCCGCGCTACCATGCAGGAGCTCAGGGCCACTAAAGAGGCAAGGACCAGAGCCCAGAGACCTGGACTCGGTGTCTAGGGACCTGAAACCCCTCTGTCCGAAGCCGCCAGGCTGGTCGCAGACTGCCCCTCCGCGGGACACAGGATCACCGATGCCCACGAGTGCTCCCAGCTGAACGAGCTCAAAATGGACATGACCGGACTCAACATGCTCGCAGGATGGACCGTCTCAGGGGACACCATCATGGTCGAGCAGATGCCTATCTTCGGCGGATACACCGGAGGAGTCGAGGAGACCGCGATCTGCGACGTCGCTACCACGCTCGCATCCTTCGCACTGTTCTCCGGCAACTTCCACCTGGACGGTCCGATCCACATCAGATGGGGAACCACCATGGCCAAAGAGACCCTGCAGGTTGCGGGATGGGCTTGCGCCGCAGTCGATGCCAACACCGACCTGCTGCTCGCCAACCAGTACTACCCGATCGCAGGGCCCTGCACTGAGATGTGTCTCCTCGAGACCGCGGCCCAGGCCATCAACGACACCGCCTCCGGAAGAGAGCTCCTCTCCGGATCTGCAGCAGCAAAGGGTGTCGTCCAGGACAAGACCACCGGAATGGAAGCCAGGATGATGGGTAACGCCGCCGCGGCCGCCGCCGGAATGAAAGTCTCCGAAGTCAACGAGATCCTCAGCAAGTTGGTCCCGCTCTACGAGGCGCACTACACCGACGCCCCCGCTGGAAAGACCTTCCAGGAATGCTACGACGTCACCACTGTCAGGCCCACCAAGGAGTACCTTGAAGTATACGACAAGGCAGCTGCCACCCTTGAGGGACTTGGACTCGATCTCAGCAGATCCAACTGCTCCGGCATCAGGGTCTACAAAAACTGATTCGAAACTTCAATAAGCGCTCGGACAACCTCCGGGCGCATCCTTCCTCCTTCAGGCTTCCGTCCCTCCTTGGCGGGAGCCGCTTCTTTCATCTTTTATATCCTATCATTATTGCCCGGTCATGTTCTCCGATCTGATCAGGGAAAGATATTCCGTCAGAGAATACAGCAGAAAACCGGTGGAAGAAGAGAAGCTCAGGGCGGTCCTCGAAGCCGGACGCCTGGCTCCCACAGCGAAAAACGCCCAGCCTCAGCGCATTTATGCGGTGAAAAGCGGGGATATGCTTGAAAAACTCCGCTCGGTATGCGGCATGACTTTCGACGCTCCCGCCGTGATCGTGATATGCGCCGATCTTTCCGCTTCATTCGTGAGCCCGTTCTCCGGCCGCAATTTAGGCGAGACCGATGCCGCGATAGTGACCGACCATATGATGCTCCAGGCCGCGGATCTCGGGCTTGGAACATGCTGGGTGGGATGGTTCGACCCCGCTGAGATAAAGAAAGCCCTGGGAATCCCGGAAAACCTGGAGGTGATGAACCTTCTCCCGATAGGATATCCGTCCGAAAACTCGAAGCCGTCCCCGCGCCACGGGGACAGGAAGCCTCTGGAAGAGACGGTCACGGAGATCCGAGCGCCGGCCTTCCCTGCTTATGGAACCGCAGGCATCTGATTCACATCCGTTTGCCCGCCTCATACGCTTCCATGAGCGGAGTTTCGTCGATGAAATCGGAATCCGCCGGCATCAGATAGCTGAGATAGGTTATCCTTCCGACAGGCTCGAAAAGGAAATACTGGTTCAGCATCCTCTCGAATTCGGCGGATTCCTTCTCGACATTGGTCTCGTCGGCCCCCGCCGTCAGTATGGTGACCAGTTTCTTTCCTCTGTCAAGCACGGTGGATCTGTCCGTCATGAAAGAGTAGAAGCGGTCCATGAACGTCTTCAGCGCGCCGTCGATCCTCGCGAAGCGTATTTGCCCGGAGACGATCAGGCCCTCGGAAGAGCGTATCTTTTCCAGAATCGGGGCTGCGTCATCTCCGAGGACGCAATGGCCGCCGTTGTTCCTGCATGCCTCGCAGTTCTGGCACTGCCTGATGTTCAGGCCGTTGAGGCGTATCACTTCGACTTCTCTGCCGGATCCGCGCGCGCCTTCTGCCGCCCTCATGGCCAGCCTTCCGCCGAATCCCCCTGTCCTGGGGCTTGAGATGATGGCTATAATAGACACGGCTTCGCATCTTTCACGTCATATACTTCTGTTTCGGCCAGTTGGATTCATGCCGACATAACGTTCGATGCCGTTAAATACAGATTAACCGATGACTGATGCATGTAGGCATAGGCGAACAGAAGTACCTGCCCGGCTGCAGCCGCCGCTGCCAGCGTGCGCTATGACTGTCCCGCCTAATGATAATGCTGAAATCAAAACTATTTAAACAAAGCGCCATATTTGCGCAATACTTAAATATTAGTTAAACGTCTTAGACCGCAACGGAGGGCGCTCCGGCGAGCAAACGGGTCTCTAAAACCTGTAAGCGGGGTTCGACCCCCCGGCCTTTCGCCATATGTCACGGTCGATATTATGGGCGTAAAATTCACGGACCCTCAGATACAGCATTTGATGGAATACGGAGACGAAAACTGGGCCGACGCGGAGTTCGCTGACGCCGCCGCCAGAGACAAAGAATTCTCGGCCAGAATGTCTGCTCTGAAATCCGCGAACGACAAAGGCCTGAAGGGCGTCATCGCAGATCCGTCCAACGACCTCACCGATTTGGCCAACGCCATCAGAGCCAAGCTGAAGTCCAGAGGCTTCATCGAAGTCCACACGCCCATATTCGTATCCAAAGCCGCCCTGGCCAAGATGACGATAACCGAAGACCATCCCCTTTACAAGCAGGTCTTCTTCATCGACGACAAGAGGGCCCTGAGACCGATGCATGCCATGAACCTTTATGCGGTCATGAGGAAGCTCAGGGACCATACCGACGGTCCCGTCAGAATATTCGAGATAGGCTCCTGCTTCAGAAAGGAATCCAAGAGCTCCACCCATCTGGAAGAATTCACGATGCTCAACCTCGTAGAGCTGGGTCCCGACGGGGATGCGATGGAGCATCTCAAGACATACATCGGCGACATAATGGATGCCGTCGGAGTGGAATATACGACTTCCCGCGAGGAATCCGACGTCTATGTGGAGACGCTGGACGTCGAGATCGGAGGGACCGAAGTCGCATCCGGCGCCATAGGCCCGCATAGGCTCGACCCGGCGCACGACATCCACGAGCCCTGGGCGGGAGTCGGCTTCGGGCTCGAACGCCTGTTGATGCTCAGGAACGGCAAGAGCAACGTCAGAAAGACAGGCAAAAGCATCACTTACGTCAACGGCTACAAGATGGACTGAGGCAGAGACATGATATCTGATATTATCGCGAATGCGGAGAAGGGATACCCGCTCGGGTCCCGCGACATCTACGAGCTGATGTCGATAACTAAGGATGATGAGCTGAGGGAGCTTTTCGACGCGGCTAAAAGAGTGCGCGACAGGAAATTCGGAAAGAAGATCTATACCTACGGTTTCGTCTATTTCTCGACCTATTGCAAGAACAACTGCGCATTCTGCTATTACAGGACCACCAACAAGATCCAGGAGAGATACAGGAAGTCGAAGGAAGAGATCGTCGAGCTCGCCGGCTCTCTGCAGGACGCCGGGATAAATCTGGCCGACCTGACCATGGGCGAGGACCCCCAGATGTACGCCGAGGATTGCAGGCAGCTTCTGGACATCATCCACGCCGTCCACGACGAAGTAGGAATCAATATCATGGCCTCGCCCGGGGCGCTTCCGGAGCGCATGTTCCCGCTGATAAGGGAAGCGGGCGCGGACTGGTATGCATGCTACCAGGAAACTTACAACAGGAAGCTTTTCGAGTC
>JAEEJP010000069.1 GCA_016281925.1 Methanomassiliicoccaceae archaeon | reverse complement strand
CTGCTGGAGTGTGGTCTAGCCGTCATACAGGTTTCGTATAGTCTTTCCTCTTTCTTTCCTTTTTTCGATGTTTAAGAAGCCGTACGATCCGCGGCAGCATGCCCGGATCAGCGCTGTTTATATACACATGAACCGGTGCGCCCCGCGATTCGCATCATAATCCGGTCTGTCTGCCGGTTATCTGCGATAACCGGCCCGTTCGTCCGATGTACGGTTCCGGACACGAATAATATACCAGATAGAATCTGTTTTATAGTACCATTAATTCGTCGGTTTATGTCGATTTGGAGTGTAGGTACCGATGTTCCGGCTGACTCCAATTCATATTTGATCACGGGAGACAGCAATATTCTCGTCGATACCGGCCTCGGCCTTTTCCCGTCCAGATTGCTTGAGAGAGTGCGTTCGGGTTTAAACGGAAAGAATCTGGATAAGATAATCCTGACTCATTGCCACATCGATCACGTCGGCGGAGCGAAGGCTCTGGCTTCGGAGTACGGGTGTAAAGTATATGCTCACAGGACCGACGCCGGAAGAATCCGCTCCGGCAATTCCGATTATGTTCTCGATGCCGTTTTCGGAATTCCTTTCGAACCGCCGGAGGTCGAAGATCTGGAGGCGGGAGACGTGATAGATACCGGAAACCACAGATTCGAAGTAATCCACACTCCGGGGCATACCGAGGGGAGCATATGTCTGTACGACTCCGTCACAGGTTCTCTCGTTTCGGGCGACACGCTGCTCGCCCCGGGCGTAGGCCGCACCGATCTCAAAGGCGGTTCCTTCCCCCGTATGATCGATTCGCTGAAATTACTGAGCAATTACAGAATTACCGGTCTGTATCCCGGACACGGCGGTTTCACGGAGAGCCGCGGCCGCGATTATTTAAGTGAGAGTTTGACAATGGCAGGTGTTTTTGTTGAAGATTATTAAGTGCGATCTTTCGGAAGGTTTTGGTCCCAAGTTCGATGATACCGTTATGACCGCCGCGGAGGACATTTCCGAGGGCAGGCTTGTCGTTTATCCCACTGAGACCGTATACGGAATCGGTGCGGACGTCTACAACGAAAGCGCCATCAAAAATCTGTACATGGCGAAGAGAAGGCCCTTCGATATGCCGCTGTCGGTGGCCGTTTCCGACAAGGCGATGATGGAGCGCGTCGCCATCCTCAACGAGAACGCCGACAAGCTCGTCAAAGCATTTCTTCCCGGCCCCCTTACGATAATAATCAGGAAGCAGTCCGGCGTTCCGGATATAGTTACTTCCTCGTCTCAGAAAGTCGGCATCCGCATGCCCGACAACAGATTCGCGCTGGAGCTCGTCAGGCGCACCGGGCCTATAATCGCTACTTCAGCCAACCTCCATTCCCATCCGGATGCCGTGGATATCGAATCCGCGATAAGCGATCTGGGATCTTCCATCGACACTTACATCGACGCCGGCAAATGCTCTCTCGGGAAGCCTTCCACCATAGTCTGGCTGGATAACAAGGAGATCGAGATCGTCCGTCAGGGCGCCATACCCGTCGGTAAGATCATGGAGGCGCTGGAATGCTGAACGAGGATCAGCTTTCAAAACTCCGCACCGCCGGAAAAGTCGCCGGAGCCGCCAGAGAGCTCGGTCTCTCCATGGTGAAGGAGGGAGTAAAGCTCTACGACGTCGCGCAGGAGGTCGAGGGATACATCCGCGAGCACGGGTGCGGCCTGGCTTTTCCCTGCAACATAAGCATCAACGAGGTCGCGGCGCACTACACTCCCTGCTGCGGAGATCCCAAGGTGTTCGAGATCGGGGACGTGGTCAAAGTCGACTGCGGGGCCGAACTGGACGGATACGTCGGAGATACCGCCGGGACCGTCGAGGTGGGAACCGCCGCGTACCGCGATCTCATAGAGATCTCCAAGACCGCAAGAAACACCGTCGCGGAGTTCATAGGGGACGGAGTGACCCTCTCCGCCATCGGAAAAACGGTCGAATCCGTCATGAGGGGAGCGGGATTCGTGCCTGTCTCCAATTTGTGCGGCCATCAGATCGAGCCGTACAACCTTCACGCGGGACTCTCGGTTCCCAGCTACGACAACGAATCCAAGGAAACCGTCAAAGCGGGAATGGTCGTCGCGGTGGAGCCTTTCGCCACCAACGGGGCCGGGGAAGTGAGAAACGGCAGGCCGGGGAACATCGTCAGGTTCGTCAGGGATCGCAAGATACCGGATCAGAAGGCGGCGGAGTTCCTCGATTACGTTAAGGGCGAATTCAAAACGTTCCCATTCTGCGCCCGCAGCTGCGATTTCCCGGATGCGGAGAGGCATGTGAAGACTCTTCTGCGCCACGGGGTGCTCTCCGGCTACGCCCAGCTCGTGGAAGCTAAGAAGGGAATCGTGTCCCAGCACGAGTATACGTTCTATATCGACAGCCATCGCGGGGAAGTTACGACTCTTCCGTAAACATTAATTATCAAACCTCTTTACTCCGCCCGGAGCCAGAGTTGCCAAGCCTGGTCAAAGGCGATGGACTCAAGATCCATTCTCGCAGGAGTTCGCCGGTTCGAATCCGGTCTCTGGCACCACCGTTTTTCCCGTGCGAGACTATATTAATAATAAGCGCTTCGGCTCCCCCGCGTAAACTCAGGAACCGCTCTCTCCGGAGAGACGACAACTGAGAGTCCTTTAACAGCAGGACTTGAATCAACCCTCGGGGTATCATTTACGGAGGTACATACATGCCTAAAGCGAAAAAAGAACAGTTGAAGGAAGAGGACGAGAACTTCAATTTCATCGTCCGTATCGTCAACTCGGATATCGACGGCCACAAGAAGACCGTTGTCGGACTGCAGAGCATCAAAGGCGTCGGAAAAAGGGTAGCCCAGATCGTCGCCAAAAGAGCGGAGGTCGATCCCGCCCTCATGATCGGACAGCTTTCCGACGAGAAAGTGAAAGAACTCGAAGCCCTCGTCAAATCCTATGTCGAGTACGCTCCCGGCTGGGCGATCAACAGGCAGATGGATTACGAATCCGGAGCGGACATGCATCTTTTCGGAAACGATCTGGACATCATCCAGAAAGACGACGTCAACAGGATGAAGATGATCCGCTGCTACCGCGGAATCAGGCACGAAGGACGCCACAAAGTCAGAGGCCAGAGGACCCGTTCCAACGGCAGGCACGGACTCACCATGGGTGTCCAGAGGAAATCGTGAGGCGATCATATGGGAGATCCTAAATTTTCAAGAAAGACATACGACACGCCTTCCCATCCCTGGCAGGGCAACAGAATAAAAGCGGAGGTCGTCGTCGTCCGCGAGTTCGGACTCAAAAACAAAACCGAAGTCTGGAAAGCGGAGACCATCCTCAGGAACCTCAGGAAGCAGTCCAGAGATCTTCAGGCGCGCCTCAGGCTCGACGATAAGCAGGCCAAAATCGAAGCCGACGCCCTTCTCGCCAAGTGCGGACGCCTCGGATACCTTCCGGTGGGCGCCACTCTGAACGATATTCTTACGATGAGCAACGAGGACATTCTGTCCCGCCGTCTCCAGACTATCGTCTACGAGAAAGGACTCGCCAGCACGATCAGGCAGGCCAGGCAGATGGTCACTCACGGACACATCTTCATGAACGGCCACAGGGTCACCGTTCCCGGATACATCGTATCCAGGTACGAGGAGTCCACAATCGAATTCAATCCCGCTTCGCCCTTCACCGACGAGATGCACCCTATGAGGATCTCCTCGGAGCAGGCCGCCGCGAACGCAGCGCTCAAGGCCAAGTCCGAATCCGACAAAGCCGCTGCCGCTGCCGCTGCCGCGAGAGCCGATGCGGCAGAAGCCGGAATTACCGCAGAGGACGGTGTTAACTGATGACTGCCAAATGGGGAATTGCAAACATATACGCCAGCTACAACAACGTGATGATAACTCTCACCGATATCACCGGCGCGGAAACCGTTACCAAAGTGACCGGCGGAATGGTCGTCAAACAGGCCAAAGAGGAATCTTCCCCCTACGCCGCCCAGAGGGCCGCGGAGAGGGTCGCCGAAGTCGCCAAGGACAAGGAATTCGTGGGGATCCACGTGAGGGTCCGCGCTCCCGGAGGAAACAAATCCGTTTCTCCCGGTCCCGGCGCCCAGGCCGCGATCCGCGCTCTCACCAGGGCGGGTCTCGAGATCGGACGCATCGAAGATGTTACTCCCATACCGCACGACGGTACCAAGAAGAAGGGCGGACGCAGAGGACGCAGGGTCTGAGGAGGCATCCTCATGGACATAGAGAGTATCGAAATGGCCGAGAGGAAGGCCAGATTCATTCTGAAAAATTCCTCGCCGGCCATGGCGAACGCGCTCAGAAGGACTCTTCTGTCCGATCTTCCCAAGATGGCGATCCACAAGGTGGAGTTCCATCTGGGGCCCCTTACCGACGAGACCGGCAAGGAGTACGAGAGCAATACGCCCCTGTTCGACGAGATCATAGCCCACAGGCTGGGAATGATCCCTGTGCCCACAGACCTGAGTCTTTTCGTGCCGCAGGAGGAATGCTCTTGCGGCGGAGCCGGCTGCCCCAACTGCACCATCGAGTACTTCCTGAACAGATCCGGGCCCTGCACCGTCCTTTCCGGGGACCTCCTTCCCATGGCGGCTCCCGAGCACAGGGAGGCGTTCAAGGTCAAGGACGAGTTCATCCCGATCGTCGAGCTCGCCAACGAGCAGGGCATCAACGTCATCGCGACCGCGGTGATGGGAACCGCAAGGAAGCATGTCAAATGGCAGGTCTGCAACGGGGTCGGATACAAGTATCTCCCCCGCGTGGAGGTCGACCCCGCTTTCGCAGGCAGGGAGGACGTGCTCGAATGCGCAGGGATATGCCCCAAGAACGTTTTCTCGGTCTACGAAAACCCCGACGGATCCGAGGTCCTGAAGGCGGAGCGCCCGTACGACTGCAGCCTCTGCAAGGCGTGCGTCGATCGTATAAGGGATAAGAGAGCGATCTCGGTCGAAGGCGATGACACGTGCTTCATCTTCAAATTCGAGACCGACGGATCCTACACCGCCCAGGCCGCCCTCGACGAGGCCCTCAAGATCCTCAGGGACGAGGCCCGCGAATTCGCGGACATGATCGAGAACATCGGCCCCGAATCATCGCTCGAACCTGCCCCCGCAGAGGACGTCCCCGAAGAGCAGACGCCCCAGGCCGACACCGAGTGAAACAGCTTCCCGCCGTCCGGCCGTTCCCGGGCCGGGCGGACGCTTTTTCTTCCGCCGACCGGGCTGGAAGCTGGCCGTTGGATAGGTAATCCGTTAACATATTGCCATTTCCTCGATGATAATCTGACTGCAATCCGTCCAGATTTTATTCATTTGTCACATACTTTATATGCACAACTAATATTCATCCAGCATGAATCCCAACGGTGTTTTCTATAGGACAGGAAACATCGCCCGCAGGGTAGTCATCCCTTACGACGATATGGACGTCTTGGAGAGAAAGCATGCATTGAAAGTCCTCATGGTCCTCCGCGACAGGCAGCCGCTCAACAAGACCGAACTGGTCGAGGCCATTGCCTCCGGAGCGGGATCGGTCCAGGCCCGCATAGGCGAGCTGGAATCCGCCGAGCTCATAGCGGTGGAGGAGGAGACCGTCCGCCCGTTCAGGAAGATGATCTCCCTCACCGAAAAGGGGAAGGACATCGCGGATCTGGTCGCAGAGATCCGCGAAAGGATGGGCTCCCGATCGGAAGAAATCCGAGAGCTTGCATTTCTTCACTTTGTCGTTGTTGAAGACCGAATCCATGCTCATCTCGAGTATTTCGATCCTTTCGCGCGTATAAGTGTCCAGGCCGTATTTCTCGCCTATTGCCTTCGAGACTTCCAGGTATTTCTTGACGCTGGCTTCGTGGACGGTGAGGGTG
The DNA here is from genome assembly GCA_016281925.1 of Methanomassiliicoccaceae archaeon. Taxonomy (GTDB): domain Archaea; phylum Thermoplasmatota; class Thermoplasmata; order Methanomassiliicoccales; family Methanomethylophilaceae; genus Methanoprimaticola. The sequence goes on along the minus strand of JAEEJP010000069.1, from coordinate 4,236 downwards.
AGGTCGTTGCCGCACGCCACGCACTTCCCTTTGAGCGGGATTCTGCGGTATTTCTCGCCGCATTTGGTGCATCTGACTGTCTGCGTGGAGAACGATCTGAGGTTCCCGATCATGTCCGGGAGGAAGTGCTTGTTCAGGACCCTCCTGGCCACGTCTATTTCGTCCACCGCGCGTATCTTCTTCCCCAGGGAAAGCTGGGCGTCCATCTTGTCCATCATCGTCTCCAGCGTGGTATAAGCCGAGTATTTGGGCCCGTAGGAGATGTCATGGGTGTCGTGGGTGAAGCCGATGTGCTCGTATTGGTCGGGGGTTCCGATCCTCCCTCCGACGAGATCCATGATCTTCTCGATCTCTTTGGGGTCTTTCATCTCCATGGCGGCGCGGTACAGCTCCAGAGGGTATTCCCTGAGGCAGTCCACGTTGTGGGCCTCTTTGTCGATCTCGTTGGGATCCAGCCTGGTGGTCAGGACCAGAGGCGCGTCCATGAGGCCGCCGCGCCTGTCCGGGAGGAAGGTCCTCGAGAAATTCAGGAGGCCGTCCATGGCGAGTATTATGCAGTCCTCGTCGCCGTCGCAGTTCCTTCTTTTTGATGCGTGGAAGAACGGATGGCCGTAGCATCCGCGCACTTCGGCGTAGCCTATTATGCGGCACAGGATGCATCCGGATGTGTGCGGCGCCAGCCCGAAGGCGATCTGGCCGATGAGATCCTCCTTGGATTCCACGTTGTAGAAGCGGTCCAGGCGGTAGAATTCCTCCAGCTCGTCGTCCACGTATTTCGCCACTTTGACCATGTATGCCCCGCAGTCCGCGGAAGGGATTATGTCCTGGGCTTTGAGCTCGCATATCTGCTCGGGATCCTCCAGCGGATCGCCGTTCCAGTCGTGGGTGTATCCCATCTCATGGGCTTTCTCTATGCTCAGGCCGATCTCCCGAGGCTTGAAGTGGGTGATGGGTATGTCGGTCATGTCGAAGCGTATGGTCCCGTCCTTGAATGTGGAGACGTTGTTCTTGCGCCTGAGTATCCCTTTCTCTATGGCTTCGGTGGTTTTGGTCCTGGATATGAGCGCGTCCAAGGCCTTCAGCTCCACCGGCGGCCTTTCGCCGAGGGATTCGCACGCGGCTCTGAACTCCTCCTCGAGGTCTATCTTCATGGGAGCCGGCCCTTCGGATCCGAACGAATTCCTCTTCGGCACGTATACCGTGTGGACGTTGCATTCCCTGCACCAGTTGCGGAAGGTTGCGGCCTTGCATGAGGGGCATATCCTGTTGGCGACATCCGTTTCGATCTCCGCTTTCCCCAGAGGGGGGACGGCTTTCGCGGCGGCGATCGCGGATGCGAATTCCTTGTTGGCATCGGGGTCCTTCCCTACGGGGAACAGAGAGAACACCTTGGGGGTCATGTCCCTCTCCTTCGCTTTCTCCGGGCGGGCCATGCGGGTGCCGATGCGGGTCATGGCTCTGGCACGGACCTCGTATCCGGCGGCTTTGCTGATGGCTTCCAGGGTCGTTTCCCCTTCGAGCCCTGGGCCCGGAGACAGTTTCCCGCCGTCATGCCTTATGCCGAGGCAGTCCAGCATGGGCTCCGAGTATCTGGCATCGATATGGATGACGCCTGAGCGCAGGGTATGGAGGGCGCACAGGTCTTCGAGCATGCGCTTGGACACAGGTTCGTTGGGCATGGACAGGACGCCGTTCTCGAACGTGCCGTTCGCCAGGATGTATTCCCTGAGGGCCCTGATCCTGTCCAGGGGCCAATCCGACCAGAACAGGTTGTATTTCGGGTGGAGCGGGACCCCGAGCTGCGCGCTCATCTCTTTGGCCCTCCCGTAAGTGGGGTTCTCCCAGTCTTCCGGCAGCTCCCCTTTTTCCCTGAGCTCTAGTTTGTGCCATTCTATGGGGTATCCGCAGGGAACCAGGACGTGGTTGTTCTCGCAGAATTCCCCGAACGGGACGAGTATCTCTCCGTTATCGACGATCTCCGAGATTCTGCTCCTGACTTCGAGGACGTCCTCCTTGGTGTGGCAGTACACCAGATCCCCGTTGTTCAGCAGGAGGGTCGGGCCTTCCAGCATGTCGCACGGCGTGACGACGCAGGCCTTGCCCGGCCTCTCGATTTTGATCTGGGTCCCGAGGGCCATGAACTCGTCCATGGCATACATGCTTCCGGTGTTGTACGCAAGCGAGGCCAGGCCGGATGTCCTGGCTCTCCCGTATCTCAGCCTGAACCCGCCCACGCGGCAGGGGTGGCCGAAGATGGGGCGCCCGGCGACTATGTCTTTCAGATATTTCTCCTGGGGCTGGACCGTTTTGGGGGCGTCGTCGGCCTTTTTGTCGACGGTCTTGTGGGCATCCAGGAATTTCCCTATGAATTCCCATCCTTTCAGCCCGAGCTTGTCCACGTGCTTCTTAAGCTTCGCGGCCTTCTGGCACATCCCTTCGGCTATGACCAGGCATGCCCCTCCCCTGACGCGGTTCGTGTCTATGCGGGGGAGGTCCCTGAAACCGGAGATCTCCACCTGCTCGGTACCTTCCCCGTCGACGCAGACCGGGCAGTTCCTGACTATAAGGTCGATCTCCTCGCTCGTCGGCGTATACTGGAGATGCTGGTTCTGTTTGTAAAGAGGGATCTCCTCGTCGAACCTGCCTATCTCCTGTTCCGTAGGGACGTATTTACCGATGCCGAGCTCGGTCCTCACCACATCGGCTATGAGGACGCTCATCGCCTGCCCGGTCCCTCCGGCGGCGCGTATGGGGCCGGCGAAGACGAGATCGACGTAATTGGAGCCGTCGGAGTTGCTGCGAAGCCTCGTGGCCGCGATCCCTTCCAAGGGAGCCACGAGGATTCCCTCTGTGAGCACGGCGAGGCCGACTCTGGTGGCGGTGTCCAGCGCGGTCTCCAGGTCCCTGCCTTCGTCCAGAAGCTTCTTGGCCATCTTTTTGGCCACCATCAGGGCGACCAGCTCGCGGTTCCCGTATTCGGCGGTCAGCTCCCTTATCTCTTCCGCGACGCCTTCTACATGGTATTCGTCCAGGAGCTTTTCCACGCGGGATGCCAGATCGGATGCCTGGGGGATCTCAACATGGGTTTCCGGGTCGAATCCCATCGAGCGGGCTTTCTCTGCGATCGCATAGCATTCGTCCTTCATGGACATCAGGAGGCCGAAGTACGCCTCCATCTCCGGGCTGGCTGCGGGGCCGGGCATGTCAGATTTCTTCCCCGGCTTCGGCCGCTTTCCTGCGGAATGCCGCCCTCAATTCCTTGAGGATCATTTCGGTGAGCTCTTCCATCCCTTCTCCGGACTGCGCGGAGAACGATATGCGGCCCCCATCCCTCTTCAGGAGGTCGGATTTGCTTTCGGCCACTATGATAGGCACCCCGGAGAAGCTCTCTTCGATGTTGGCGAGGAGCTTTTCCTGGATGTCGAGCCCGTACCCGCAGGTCTCGGACGGGTCGATGACGAACAGCATAACGTCGGTCAGATATCTCAGAGCAAGCACGGCCTGCTTCTCGATGGCGTTCCTCTCGTCGAACGTCCTGTCCAGAAGCCCGGGCGTGTCTATGATCTGGTATTTCCTCCAGTCGTCCTGCCTGTGGCCCACGATTATCCCTTTCGTCGTGAAGGGATACGGGGCGATCTGGGGCGCGGCCGAGGAGAGCACGGTGACCAGATTGCTCTTCCCGACGTTGGGGAATCCGGCGACCACCAGGGAGGGGATCTTCGGGTCCACCGAGGGGATCTTCTTGAGCTTCTCCCTGGCGTCCTGGAGGAATTCCAGATCGTCCGATATGCGTTTGACGTAGGAGTTCAGCCTCCCGTAGAACCCTCTGCGCTGGGCCTCGATTATCTCGGGGTCTTTGGTCTTCCGGATGCTGTGGAGGCTTTCGTTCTTCAGTTTCTCGGCTCTGACGGCGCACCAGTTGGCGGCTCCCAAGGCCTTCTTGTATCTGTCCACTCCGATGACGACGTCCATCAGCTGGGGGAAGAAATCGTCTTCCTTGTCCACCCTGGGGAACCTGTCCACGTAGGACGACAGCGCCGTGACGACGATGTCCCCGGCGGCTGTGACCTTCGCGAGAGCGGTTTTCTTGCGCGAATCCAATGGGTTTGTGCCGTTCTTGGTGATTTTGGATGCCCTGTGGAATGCCTTCTCCATGAGCTCATCAGCCGACAGCACAGTGGGTACCTTGTAATCCATCCCGGCCATGCAATCTCCATTTTTTCTCATGGATAAATG
>JAEEJP010000068.1 GCA_016281925.1 Methanomassiliicoccaceae archaeon | reverse complement strand
TCCTCAGCGCGCTGAGGATCCAGAAGCCCGACGAGAGGCAGACGCTGCCCGCATCCCAATACATCCCTCAAAGCGCCATCGAAACTGTGAAAGAGGGCCAGAAGGCCGAATGATATACCTACAAAAATGAGAAATTCAGTTTTCAATGGCACCCGAGCAGCCTTTGATGGGATTTCGGCAAGGTCCGCGGCAATCAGGATTCCTTCACGATTTTACCTGTGATGTGCTCCGGGATCAGCGCGAACATCATCGTCCTCGGTCCGGCGCGTTCTATCTCGTCCTCGATGTATCTCTCGTCGTCCGTGAATTTGCGGCTGAGCCTGCGGGCGATACCGTATATGGTTTCCTTGTCGGCCACCTCTTCGATGCGGCCGAAGACTATGACGGACCTGATGTTCAGCGCCCATTCCCCTTCCAGGCGGAAGCCGCTGTCGCAGACGCAGAAGCTGGCGCGGCTGTCTTTCCTTATGGAATCGGTGCGGTGGCCGCTCATCCCGCAGTGGAAGTATATATTTCCGTCATCGGGGCAGTAGAAATGGTTCATCGGCATCCCGTACGGATAACCGCCGTCGCCGATGACCGACAGCACCCCTCTCTTCTCTTCCGCGAGGATTCTGATGCACTCTTCCCGAGGCAGCCTTCTGTTTTCCCTGGCGACTTCTCTGAACATCATAAGGCGGAATGGCTCCCGATGATTTAGACGGTTCGATGCCGCATCGAGACCGATATTTTCATCATGGCCATGCATATGGCCCTTTATGATCAGCGGGATGACGATAGCGGACGGCCATGCCCATACATACATGGAAGGTCTCGCCGGGAGGATTGTCTCTTCCTTCACCGAACTGCATCGCATGGAGCCGTCGCCTTCCCTGGGCAGAGGGACTGTCGGTGATCTCGCCGGAAAGATGTCCGGGGACGGCATAGACCACACGGTTCTGGCGAACTTCGGCCCCGCAAAGGCCGTCCGGAAGATAAACGGATGGAATCTGGATGTCGCGGAGAAAGACGGCAGGTTCATCCCGCTGGTGTCAGTATTCCCTGGCATGGATCCGGAGGAATTCTTGTCCCTGATAGATTCCGGCGCGAAGGGCGTGAAGATGCACAACAGCATACAGGAGTTCGATCCCTGCGACCCGGGACTGGACGGGATCTACCGCATCTGCTCTGATCTGGGCCTGCCTGTGACAGTTCATTGCGGGGAGGTTTCCAGGGTCCGTCTTAACGGCTACGCCGACATCGCCAGGATAGAGAAGGCTGTTGCCTCGCACGGAGACGTGACGTTCGTACTCACCCATCTGGCGGAAGGGGATCCGGACACCGTTTTCCGTCTGGCGGATTCATACGGCAACGTCGTCTTCGACACTTCCATCGCTTTCTCTGGGGAGCATTGCATACGCAGGATACACGACGATTTCTGGGAGGACGACGGGAACGCAGCCGAAGCGTTCAGAAGGATCGGCTGCGAAAGGGTGGCGTTCGGCTCCGATTATCCGTACGGGAATCCCGTCAGCGACGTCCGCCGCATCCTGGGGATGGATCTGTCCCAGGACGAGAAGCGGAAGATACTCGGTGCCAACACTCTTGCCCTCTATGGGATCGCCTGAGCTCTTTTCCGGCCTGTCCCGCCTTGCCGGCCTTTTCGCCTATGGCATTGTAGTTCCAGCCGAACTGGTCGAACAGGATCAGATCCGCTTCGGAGATGTCTATCTTTCCGTTCTCCCCTACGATCCTGTCGTCGGCGAGGACATTGACTATCTTTCCGACGACTGCGAACATCGTCTGGGTTCTGACGACCTCGGCCAGCTCGCATTCCATGGTTATGGGGAATTCGCTTATGACAGGAGCATTTACATGTTCGCTCCTGACGGCGTGAAGGCCGGAACGGACGAATTTGTCCGGGACTCTGTTTCCGGATACCATCCCAAGATAGTCTGCGGGAACGAGGTTCTTCCTGTCGGCGAGGCTGACGGTGAACGCCTTCCTGTCGAGGATGCTTTGCGTGGTTTTGTGGTCTTCGTCGATCATCAGAACTATTTTGTCCATTTGGCTGATGGTCCCCCAGGCGGCGTTCATGGCGTCCACAGTCCCGTTCCCGCCGTATGCCGCCACTATCAGCACGGGCATCGGGCAGATTGCCGGCAGAGGTCCCAGATCGGTTTTCATGTCAGTCCCTCCTTACCGTGTCCGAATTCTGGTTGTACGCTTTGGCTACGCATTTCCATTCCCCTCCGATCTTCAGAAGCAGGAGATAATCGGTGAAATCGATTCTTCCGCCCCATCCTTCTTCGAGGACGCGCACGACGGCGAGGCTCTCTTCGAGATCGATGACATCTATCCTGGATCTGAATGATTCCCCTCCGGAAACGGAATCCACATTGCGATAGAACTGTTCTATCGAACCGCGTTCAAGCTTGCCGTCCAGGAATCCGAACAGAACCGCATCGTCCGTGAACAGCTCTTTCGCATGGGAGCTGTTGCCTTCTGCTACGCTTCTGACGAATTTCATGGCAGCTTTCTCTACCGCTTCGTATTCTTCGATGGAAGACCTCATATACCCGCGAAAGCCTTGATTTTAGTTAAGTATGGTACTAACAACAATTACTGATACTTACCTTGGAGATAGCTGGTATGGGAAGATGCATCGCCGACGAGAATCTGTGCGACACGGGATTCAGCTACACCCTGTTTCTGATCAGCGGGAAGTACAAGATGACCATCCTCTACGCTCTCATGGAATTCGGATCGGTCAGGTTCAACGAGATGAAGCGGTACATATCTGGGATATCCGACAAGACGCTCAGCATCGCGCTGAAAGAGCTTGAGAACGATGGCCTGGTCCACAGGGAGATGTATCCGCAGGTCCCTCCGAAGGTCGAATATTCTCTGACCGAAACGGGGAGGTCCCTCATCCCGCTGCTGGATGGCATGTGCGAATGGGGAGACAATCACCGTCCCGGCAATTGAAGCAGCGGTTCCGCCGGCGATCCGAAGAAATCGGCCTGATGACCTGCTGTATTGGATGGAGCTTCGGATACTGCCGGATGCCGCGGGATCGGAGCCCCCTCTTCATCGACCTGATGCGTTCGAGACGGCCCAGATCCCCGTGATCGATCTCTTTCCTAAGAGCTCCGGCGATTCTCTTCTTGTCCTTCATGAAATCCGGGGTGTTCAGGTTGATGCTTGACGTATGGTGGGTGATGAACCGGCAGTCGCATCCGAGGTTCTCCACGAAAAGAAGCAGCTCCTCCATCAGGCCCTTCTCATCCAGCGGGTCGAATTTCCCAGCCTGCGCCTCCGAGAACAGCGCGGTATCCGGGAACAGAGTCAGTCCGCCGGTGCCCACGACTTTGGGGTGAAGCCGGCTGAAAATCTCGGCGGAATGCAGCGCATGCTCCCTCCAATGGGATTTCCCGGCGACGCCGTTGAGGAACGTGACCCAGTATTCGATCCCCGCTTCCTCCAGTTTCCCGCATTGATCCAGGATGTCCTGGCTGCGGTAGCCTTTGCTGATGCGTTCCAAGGTCCAGTCGTCCCCGCTCTCCACTCCCAGAGTAATTTCGTTGAGTTTCAGGTCTTTCAGATGCCTGAGCTGATCGGCCGTTTTGTTTCTGAGATCGGAAACGCGGCATGGGGCATAGATATGCTCCAATTCCGGGAGATGCTCGTTGATCATCTCCAATATGGGGGCCAACTTATCATATGTCAGGCATAGGGGGTTGGCGCTGAGCAGCTGCACCGTGCGCGCATGCGGCACCGTACCAGACAATTCCAGGAGGTCCTCTTTTATCAGCTCCATCGGCTGCATCCTGAAGTCAACCCCCTTGTACATGGAGCAGAACCTGCAGCGGTTGTGGGTGCACCCCTGGGTTATCTGGAGCAGAGGATATGTCGGCCAGTAGGGGTTCCTGTATACCGGTTCGGTGAAATGCATCCTATCGCAGCTCCCTGACGAATTCCGATAAGGGCTTCCTGATGAAGTGCCATTCGCTGGGTTTCGCGTCTTCGCGCGGATACCCCATAGGAAGCATCATGACGGGAACGATGTTTTCCGGAAGGCCGAACGTTTCTGCGACGCTCCGGGAATCGAATCCTCTCACCCAGACCGTGTGTATGCCCTGCTCTTCCGCCTCGAACATCATCATCGCGGCGGCAATGCTGGCATCCTGTTCTCCCGAGCAGTAATCATCATAGAATCTGTCGCGGGGATTCTTCCATGCTTCATCCCTGTTGTAGCAGACCAATATGACCGCGGGAGCATTGAAATGGAAGTGCGTGACGTTCCTGAGCTTGGCTTTCGCTCCGTCGCTTCTGATGAGGTAGAATCTCTGCGGCTGATAGTTGCAGGCGGTGGGAGCCAGCCTTCCGGCTTCCAGTATCCTGTCCAGCTTCTCATTCTCTATCGGTCTCGGGCTGTAGAAACGCTCCGAGTATCTGTTCTTTGCAAGCTCCATGAATCCCATGTCCGCATCTCCGATATGGTAGTAAATATATACCAATAATTATTTTTATACATAGTAGTATTATGATTACTACTTAGTAGGGAGGTCGCTACCGCGGCGAAGATGGATAGGGGGCTTTCGTACGAGGATTTCATAATCCAGGCGCAGAAAGAGACCGAAATCTCGGAGGATTGCGAGATGTACAGGGCGATGCAGACCATCACCGGGAAGTGGAGGATGGTGGTGATGTATCAGCTGTCCAAGAAGGAATCCTTCAGATTCGGCGAGCTTCAGAGGACTCTGCCCAACATAACCAAATCCATGCTCAGCACGGCTCTGAAGGAGCTGGAGGATAACGGGCTCGTATCCAGGAATCAGTTCAACGAGATACCGCCGAGGGTGGAATATTCCCTGACAGAAAAGGGGAAGGGGCTGTTCCCGATATTCTACGACGTCTACCGCTGGCTTTCGGAGTTTCCTCCTTCCTGAGGCATCCATCAGGGGAAAAAAGGGTTTGCGGCAGCTGCGCCGATCAGGAAAGGATGTAGGCATCGACGATCTCGCCTATGTAGGTCACATGGTCGTCTTCGTCTGTGTCGTGGCATCTGGCGGGGTTGTGGGGGTAGAATCTGTTTCTGATATCTTCCGGGATCAGCGATACGTCCTGGTCCTGGCGGTAGATTACTTTGCATTCCAGGGTCATCGGGAGCTCCATGATCCCGGGGACGGAAATCTTCTGGCCGTCCGCGAGCGTGAGTCCGGCTTCTGCGGTTTTGTCAGTGTCGCGTCCGCTTTTTCCTCCGCAGATCCTGAAAATCTTTCTGTCGTAAGGTCCGGAGGGGATGTTGACGGTGAATTCGGGATTCTTGTCGAGCATCTCCCGGGTGAATCTGCTGTTCCTGACGTATGCAACGAACACCGGCTTCGCCCAGAGGTTTCCGAGCGTCGCCCATTCGATGGCCATCGTGTTGACTTTGCCGCCGGCCTTCGTCGTGATGTACACGCAGTCAGGTATCGCTCTGACGATGTCGCCCGCCCGTTTGAAGACGTCGAATCTCTCCCTGTCCGCCACCGGATCACTTCTGAGCGGGCTCCCATTTGCATCTGACAGGTGAGACTATAGTCCCATCTTTCTTCATCGCGGCAAATTCTTTGTCCACGACTTTGCGGTCGAGACCGGTGAGCTCCGCGACTTTCCCGGCGTTGAGAGGCTCTCCGGCTTTTTTCATGGCTTCCAGTATGACTTCTCTGTCGCTCATCGCATTGATGTTACGTCGGGGCAGGATATAGTTCTGTGCATCCGTTTCCGCATGCGGTCGAGGGCGCCGCCGGGAACTGAAGCGGGATTATATGCTACTACTATAGTGCTATAGGATACTTCGTCAGGGTTTCAGCATAGTGATCGGCACAACAGACACGCCGTCATCTCTCACATACGCATGTCCGGCGAGGCCGTAGATGACGCAGAGAGCATCGGGGGTCGACGATGTTTTGTGCCGTTACATTCTGCTTCTGAATTTCAGAAGGTTTTCGGCGGCCTCATCTATTCTGCCGGCTCCAAGTTTGATTTCGAATGCGCCCCATCTTCCGTCCGGCATCTCCACGATGGAGTCGACTTCCATCCCTGAATCATCCCTATAGCGGAACAGTTTCGCTCCAAGGCTCCGGGAATAGATGTCCAGATTTCTTTCGCACATGGATTCGAAGAAAAACCCGCAGGCGTTCAGATTTTTGAGCAGCCTTTCCTTGCCTATTCCCAGCGTGGCTATTCCAAGCGAAGGGTCTGCAAGATGTCTTTTTACCGTCCTGCCGACTCTGACGCTGGATCTCAGGTTCGGATCGAATGCGGGTTGGTTGTCAATCAGAAACAGCCTGTCGAACACATTGACATAGTCTGCCACAGTGTCATATGAAAGCGGAGCGGCAGGGGCTTCGATATGCCTGTCCAGCATAAGGGGAGTATTTCCATCCAGAGGGATTCCGGTATCGTTATGTATTTTGGTGCCGGGCGCAAGCGTGCATTCGTTGCGGGCAAGGGATCTCATCACCATCCAGAGGTTCGATTCCTTTCTGCGGATGCCGTCCAGATTCGAGGCCATCGAAATCATCGATTCCAGGTATCCTATGACCGAGCTGGCCCTGTCTTCATAAGGCATACCAAGGTTGCTGGGCCATCCCCCGGATATGATCAGAACCACGATATGTTTCAAATTGGTTCCACCTGCAGCCATGTCGGGCGTTTTGCCCATGATTATATCGTTCAGCGACACCGAACCTTCTGAATCTCCTGATTCGTAGAGAGACATGGTCCTTATCCTGAGACGCTTTATGCGGCCAGTTCCGCTGTGGAGGGGTCTGTCTTTTTTTGGGGTGGACGAGCCTGTCAGGACGTATCTGCCTTTCGCGGAATCGCGGTCGATATACGATCTGACGGTATCCCACAGTCTCGGAATTTCCTGCCATTCGTCGATAAGGTGCGGAGGTTCCCCTTTCATGGCTATATGGGCGTTAGTTTTTGCTAGTTCGCGGTTATCCTGGCCGTATTCGTCTATGTCTCCGACTATAAACGAGCTGTTGGATGCGCTGAGGCCCAGCCATGTCTTGCTGCACCATTTGGGCCCTTCTATGCTGACGCCTCCGAATGCTCTTAGCTGCTTCTTGAGCTCATCCTCGACAAGTCTGTGCTTGTATCCTTTTGGCGTTAGGCCCACAACATACGATGATTTTTATGGTTTAAGTGAATTTCTAAGATTTCGGATTTTCAATGGGGGGACGGCATTCGCCTCCCTGTTCGCGTTGAACGTCATTATGCAAAAAACAGACAAAATGTTCAGTTTAACACTGCTTGATTATTGCCTATTGTCGGCTAATAATTTTATAAACAGTTGATTTCAAAACTTTGGATTCATCATCCTAGGTGAATAAATGAACAATAAAACCATATATGCGATAGTTGCCGTAGTGGCTATTATAGCCATCGCTGCGGCGGCTTTCGTGCTGATGAATAACAGCGGTTCCGACAGCGGCTCCGATATCAAGGACAAGACGGTGACGGTGACTGACGCCGCCGGCAGGACGGTCACCATCTCCGGCGATGTGGAACGTGTGGCTTGCTACGGAGTCGGATGTCTCAGGCTTTTCTGCTACGGCAGCGACGTGAAGAAGATCGTCGGCGTAGAAAAAGCGGAGATCAACGGATTCAACGGGGACGAATCCCGCGGATACTGGCTGGCGAACAAGGATTATTTCATGTCCCTCAAGACCGATATAGGCCAGGGCGGGCCCCAGGGAATGCCCGACAAGGAGAAGCTCCTGCTGGCCGACCTCGACCTCCTGTTCATCACCAACAGCATGGAGTCTTCGGAGATAGACGAGCTTTCCAAGAGCATCGGATGCCCGGTCGTCCTCCTCTCGGGCGTGGACTACGCTCCTTTCGGAGAGGCTTTCTACGACAGCATAAAGCTCGTAGGGAAGGCCGCCGGCACCGAGCAGAAGGCCAACGACACTGTTTCGTACCTCAAATCCGTGTACGACGATCTCAAGAAGCGCTCCGGCGCCGGCGGCGTGACCGCATACATCTGCGGGCTGTCGTACAGGGGCAACAACGGCATCGATACTACCATCAAGACCTATCCGATCTTCGACGCTCTGAACATCACCAACGCCTACGCCAAGTACGTGGAAGAGACCGGCGCCAAGGCCACCGGACATGCCGACAAGATCAGCACCGAGGCCCTCACCGTGATGGATCCCGAAAACATAGTCATAGACTACAACGGATACAAGGCGGTCATCCTCCCCGATGTGGCAAAGGGCAGCACATTCTACGGCGGCCTTTCAGCGTTCAAGAATGGCAACGTGGTAATCACCATCCCGAGCATCGCCTACGCAGCCAACGCCGAGCATCTCATCGCGACCGCCTACTATCTCGGAAGCGTCTATTATCCCGAGAAGTTCGCTGACGTCTCGGTCGAAGAGAAGTTCGCGGAAGTCTGCCAGAAGATTCTCGGCAACGGGTCCATAGCCAAGAAGATTCTGAGCGCCTATTCCGATGGCCTCTGCGTATGGAACACCCAGACGGACAAGGTGTCCGTAGCAAGCGGCTCCTCGGTGACCTTCACCGATCCCGCCATCTCCGACGGCTCGGAAGTCTTCAGAGGAACCGTCGTGTCCTTCAAGATTTCCGGCACCGGCCAGACGGTGAAGACGACGATGAACGGCGAGGACACCGTACTGACCGCGAAGAACGGCGTATACTCCTTCAAGACAGTCGGAGACGCCGTCATCAGCGTCAGCTGAGCGATACCATGTCCAGGCTGTCCGATGCCGCAGAAACAGGTTGGGCCCCCATCAAAGGCCCGGGCTGCGATCCCAGGATGTGGGACAAAGGCTCCGCCAGATTCGCCGAGCATCCGATTCCGGAGGCCGGTACGGATGATTTTCTGAGGCTCGTATCGCAGACCGTCCGCTTCAGAGGGGACGAATCCGTGCTGGACGTGGGATGCGGCGCCGGACAGTACAGCATCGCGCTCTCGCGTCTGGCAGGCAGGGTTCTCGGCACCGATTTCTCGGAATCCATGGTGGCC
>JAEEJP010000067.1 GCA_016281925.1 Methanomassiliicoccaceae archaeon | reverse complement strand
TAGTTGATCCAAACGCCCTGAACTATGGAGTTGCAGCAGTTCAGCGCCTTCTGCTCTCCGTCAGGACCCTTGTAGGTCTTGTAGCAGTCGAGGCACTTCCATGCCAGTTCGGGCTTCTTCTCCGCTTTCATTGTTTTGTTGATTAATAGGCGCATTAATAAAACTTGGGTTTTGCTGGCCAGAATTCGGTCAGGTTTTCATGGGGGCATGCCATCGTCTGGCGCCTGCCATCATCTTCGTCTTGCAGAGAAAAGAATGGCCCGGCGATCAGATCGTTCCGGGAATCATGCAAGCTACCATACCAAATTGGTACGGTATTGGTAGGATGATTTCACCACGGGCCGAATCACCGATCCTCGCAAGTCGCTCAATAACGATTCAATCCAGTCGAAGATGGATTCGGAAATGCACAGTGTGTCGGACATCTGCTTGACATGTGTTCTGCGGCTGTGGCAGGCCATCATGTCTTTCGACAAGGCCATCCCTCCGGAGATAGCACGGCGGATAAGCCTTTGTTCGAAGTGAACGACGTCGTATTGTTTCCGCGTTTTATTTTCGGCGTTCGTCTATGCTACTCGAAACCTAGCGTTCAAGCATGGCCAAGGTCGTTGACGATGGCGAATTTCCGGTTCGGATTCAGATGTGGTGTGACGTCTAAATACCATCAGGACCGTACGAACCGCCGAGGTTCAGCCATGCCGTCGTTCAGCATAATGGGGGATGTAAAAGCCGACATACCGCAGCCGGAAGTCAGAAGCGAAGCCAGGGACGCCAACCCGCTCTTCCTGGGTGGGAGCGAGAGGGAGTCCCTGCTTGCCAGAAAAGGGGAGTGGGCCGTCGTGGACGGAGCAAGCCTTGGCAAGGGCGTGGAGTCGTCCGCATATGCTGAAGAGGACGTGTCCGCCCTCGCCAAGTTCCTGAAGAAGAACTGGGGCAGGAAGGTCGTCTTGATTTGCGACGGTCTGGCTGGCCCTGTCGCCGGGGAGGTGTGCCGCGACCTCCAGAAGGCCCTGGGATGCTACGTGGTGTCCGTGCCGCCCCGTTGCGTCGCAGGATGCGAAGGGTGCATCGGCAGGTATCTCAAGGACGCCTTGGACGTCATCGCCGCAAAGTACGACAGGAACGCTCTGGACAGGCTGTACCTCGAGTGCTCCGCGGACCTGGGCAGGATTCCCGGGAAGGGGGACGAGGGCCTGAGGAGGGCGTACTGGGACGCCGTGGCCAAGGGGGACAAGGTTGCGGCCTGCTCCGCATGCGCCGAGGCGGTCGCCGCGGACGGGACGTGGGCGGCGCAGTACGCCGAGAGGTCCTATTCGGAGGCCAACAAGGTCTGCAGTGACGATTCCGTGAAGGAGGCGTGGCTCAGGAGGTTCCTCGGCGCGGGGATGACGTGGCCGGCCGGAGCATTGTTCGATCTTCTCTGGAAGAAGAACGCGGCGGATCCGAACGCCGAGATGCTCAGGATGGCACGCGAGGCGGCGGACGGAGGGGACCCTAACGCCATGGTCCGCATCGGGAGGGCCTACCGCGAGGGCAGAGGCGTCGAGAAGGATTTGAACAAAGCTGCGGAGTGGATGAGGAAGGCGTGCTCCGGCAACCACGGCTGGACGAACGAGCTGTTCGATGTCTTGTGGAGAATAGGGACGCCGGAATCGTACAAGGAGATGAACGGGGTCGCCAGGTCCCGTGCCGCAGAGGGTGACGCAGGCGCTCTAGGTCGTATAGGAAGGATGTACCGCGACGGCAGAGGGGAGGACAAGGACCTTGACAAGGCCGCGGAGTGGATGAGGAAGGCGTACGCGAAGAATCATGCATGGGCCAACGAGCTGTTCGACGTGCTTTGGAAAATGGGCACGCCGGAGGCTGACGAAGAGATGTTGGAGATCATTGGCGTTCGTGCGTCGGAAGGCGACTCTGGTGCCATCGTGCGCATGGGAAGAGCCTATCGCGACGGGAAGGGCGTGAAGAAGGACGTCGAGAAGGCCGCGGAGTGGATGAGGAAGGCCCATGCCAAGAACCACTCCTGGGATAACGAGCTGTTCGACGTTTTATGGAGGACAGGGACGCCCGAGGCGTTCGAGGAGATGAACGGTTTGATAGGGTCCCGCGCGTCGGAAGGGGACCCGAACGCCATGGGCCGCGTCGGAAGGATGTACCGTGACGGCAAAGGGGAGGAGAAGAATCTCATCAAGGCCGCGGAGTGGATGAGGAAGGCCAATGCTAAGAATTCAGTGTGGGCCAACGAGCTGTTCGACGTCTTGTGGAACATCGATGATCCGAAGATTCACAAGGAGATGCTATCGTTGGTTGAAGGGCTTGCGGGGAAGGGGGACGCCGGCTCGATGCTGCGCCTGGCCCGCATGTACCGCGACGGGAAGGGCGTGGAGAAGGACGTCGAGAAGGCCGTGGAACTGCTGGAGAAGGCGTCCCAGACCAGGCCGGACGCCAAGAAGGAGCTGGAAGAAATTAGGAAGACGCTGTGAGCGTCATGCCCGGTCGAAGTCGGGCATCTGCGAGAGCTTCTTCTTGAGGCTCTTGATGGGAATGACGGACTCAGGGTCTATCCCCCGCTTCTCCGCCATCCTCATGGAGACGTAGTCCCCTATCATCAGAGAGCGGAGGGCCTCCTCCACGAGGTCCCCTCTTCCCTCGTTAACTATTACGCGTCTGGGCGCGTTGACGGCCACGTTCTCGCCGAAGGCGCCTATGGTGACCAGGGCCATGTTCTTGTTGTTCTTTTGGGCCCATTCGCAGATGGAGTCGCAGTTGTACTCCGAGAACGAGCCGCAGAAGGCGACGAATTTAGAGTTTTCGTTTATCTGGGTCTTCCATCTGAAGGCTACGGATTGCATCGGGCCGCTGGCCATGATGACCGGGACGCACCCGCTCATCTCGTCGACCATGCGGTCGATCATCTCGTCGCCTTCGGGGGATTCCAGGTAGTCTCTGAATCCCTTGACCGATTCGACCACCGCGTTCATGCGGTCGGAGACGCAGACGCAACCGCAGCCGTCCAGGAGGGCCATGGTGTATCCTATCATGAATCCGATGGAGTGGCGGGGCTGCATGTTCTGGGGCAGGGGCTTGACGAGGTGCCCGTCCCTCTCGCACATGTCCTTCAGCTTGCCGCCGGAGGTCAGGGCTACGATCCTGCAGCCGGCTTTCTTGGCGGACTCGTACATCTTCAGGGTCTCCAGGGTGTTCCCGGAGTAGCTGGATACTATGGCAAGGGTCTTCTCGCCCGCCCATGCCGGTATGGAGTAGTCCTTCACCGTCACCAGAGGCACGGCGGACTTCTCACTGTAGAAATCGGCGACGATGGCGCCGCTTATGGCGGAGCCCCCCATCCCGCAGAGCAGGACGCCGTCGCACTCGCAGCGGTTCGGCTTCCATCCGAGGGCGTTCTCCAAGTCGTCCGGGAAGCCGTGCAGCTGTTCCCTCACGGACATCTCCCGCATCGGTTCGGCCTCCTGCGCCTTCCGAGCTCCTCCGAGACCATGTCTGCGAGGACCATGGCCTCCAGCTCTGCGGCGGTCATGTCGTCGTCATCGAAATCGATCTCGAGGACCCTGCGATCGTTCTCATGGAGGACTTCCATCATGCTGTCAACGGTGTATTCGAACTCCGGCACCCCGCTCTTGATCCGCAGGACTACTATCTCCATGCTGTTGGCATGGACGTTCGGGTCTGCCCATCCGACAATCTCGTTATGGTCGAACTCCGGCAGGTAGCCGTAGAACGACGGGACGCCGACGTTCTTGTCGAAGGCGAGCTTCCACCTCTTGGCGGCGGCCACGACATCGATTTTCGAGTAGATTGAGGGCACCCTGTCCTCCAAGCGATCGGATATCCGAATTGTCAGGGAGGGGTTCTCCATCAGGGACCTGCGGTATTCCGATACGTTCGGCAACGCGGATTCGAGGGCGTTCCGCATGTACGGGGCGCCCAGAGACTCCAGGAGGCCGGCCAGGATGCCGATTTCGATTCCGACGGCCGAGTGGGTCGTGAAGTTCGGAGGCAGCGTGATGAGGTGGTCGCCGTTCCTGTGGCAGAGGCTGGCGAGCTCTCCGCCGGATGTGATGCAATGCACTCTGCATTCGTGCTCCTTCAATTCGGAGTATACGTCGAGAAGCTTCTTGGTATTCCCAGAGTAGGATATTATCACGGCGTCAGTGCCGTCGGCGAGCCATCCGGGGATACGGCCGTCCGGGGCGAACATTGTGCGGAATCCGGATCTGTAAGAGACGTCTGCCGCGAACTGGGCGGAGACGGAGGTGGGTCCGACGGCGAACATGCAGATTCCGGAGGATTTTAAAGGGGAGAACCTGAGGTGCAGTCCCTCGAAAATCTGCCCTGGTAGATCAACCGCTTGACCGGTCATGCCTTCCCATCCCTTCGTCATTCAGCGCCACGATATCACAGCATCCCTATCGCGAATGGGACGATATGTCGATTGTATAATTAATATGATGCTATGCAGCCTTGATTTGAACCAAGGCAATATGCAGAATCATCCTTAGGTAAAGTATGGCGGCGTTGGGGCTTGCAGGTCAATCACAGGCCCCGCTTCTTCTTCTCCCAGGCGTATGCGGTGCGGATGCTGTCGTCCAAGGTCCTTCTAGGCTCCCAGCCTAGGACCTCCTTGGCCTTCCTGTTGTCGGCGACGAGGGAGGCGGGATCTCCCGGACGGCGCCTTTCCATCTTGACCGGTATTTTCTTTCCGGTTATCCTCTCGCAGGCGGCGAAGACCTCCTTGACGGTGGAGCCCTCGTTGGTCCCCAGGTTGAAGTAATCGGTCTTACCGCCGTTCTCCAGATAGCGCAGGGCGAGGACGTGGGCGTCGGCGAGGTCCTCCACGTTCACGTAGTCGCGGACGCAGGTGCCGTCCCTGGTGTCGTAGTCGGTTCCGAACATCTTGAGCTCTTCGCCGCCGTCGAAGGTGGATTTGAGGATGTTCGGTATGAGATGGGTCTCGGGGTCGTGGCACTCCCCCACGCGGCATTGGGAGTCGGCGCCGGCGACGTTGAAATACCTTAGGCGGACGCTGCGGAGGCCGTAGGCGCGGTCGTAGTCGGCCATCATGTGCTCTATGGCGAGCTTGGTCTTTCCGTAGGGGTTGATGGGGTTCTGAGGATGGGACTCGTCTATGGGGATGTACTCGGGCTCGCCGTAGGTGGCGGCGGTGGAGGAGAACACGATCTTGTCGACGTCGTGTTCTCTCATGGCATCCAGCAGGTTCATGGTGCCGACGACGTTGTTGCGGTAGTACTTGGCGGGGTCGGACATGGACTCGGCGACCTGGGAGAAGGCTGCGAAGTGGATGACGGCGTCGATGTCCTGTTCTTCGAATACTTTCGATAAGGAGGGGTAGTCCAGGAGGTCGTTTTTATAGATTCTTTTCATAATGCCTTTTGATTCTGATTTGGATAATGCATTACCCAAGACTGAAGATCCGGTTGTTTCATTATCTAATATCACCACATCGTATCCGTTGTACGTTAGGGACAATACGCAGTGAGAGCCGATGTAGCCCTCGCCCCCTGTTACCAATATTACTGCCATAATTCGCTCACTTTCAACAGTTGATAATAAAAAGCGGTTATTATTTTGATCATAATCTTAGTGAAATATCAATGACAAATTACAATTCGTCTGCATTCAAGCGAACTACTATTGTTGCTCGTTTGAGCTTGAGTGTATTTATAATGATTGTGGTACAT
>JAEEJP010000066.1 GCA_016281925.1 Methanomassiliicoccaceae archaeon | reverse complement strand
TCAGCTGGGCGAACATGTCCTCGATCCTTCTGTTCAAGCTGTCGAAGCTTCCGAAGAAGCCGTTCCAGATGTCATCCGCGCTCATCTCACTCACCTTCGATTGATTCTTTTCCGTTCTCACTGCTTTTCGTTCTTATGTGCGTTCCAAAAAGGTTTGGGAAGGGATTTTGGCTCAGGATTTGTAGTCCCTGAGCTTCTCGGCCGCTTTCGGGCCGAATTTGTCCAGCGACTTCTCGAAGTCGGCCATGCTCACCTTGCACTGGGCGATCTGCTCGTCGGTGGGCATCTCTCCCGAGGACACCAGGCGCCTGACGGCGTTCATCACCGCTTCGTTGCAGATGGCGGCGATGTCCGCTCCGGTGCAGCCTTCGGTCCTGAGGGCCAGCTCTTCGAGGTCCACGTCGTCGGCCATCGGCCTCTTGGAGGTGTGGATGCCGAAGATCGCCTTCCTGGATTTCTTGTCGGGCGGGCCGATGAAGATCGATTTGTCGAATCTTCCCGGCCTGAGCAGGGCGGGGTCCATGATGTCCGGCCTGTTGGTCGCCGCGATCACCACGACGTCGCTGAGGCCTTCGAGGCCGTCCATCTCGGTCAGCATCTGGGAGATGACCCTTTCGGTGACGTTGCTGTCGCTTCCGGTGCCTCTCTCCGGCGCTATCGAGTCGATTTCGTCCATGAAGATGACGCAGGGCGACGCCTGCCTGGCCTTCCTGAACGTCTCTCTGACGGCTTTCTCCGACTCCCCGACCCATTTGTTCAGGAATTCCGGCCCCTTCACGGATATGAAGTTGGCTTCGGATTCCGTCGCTACGGCTTTCGCCAGCATGGTCTTCCCGGTCCCGGGCGGGCCGTACAGGAGGATCCCCTTCGGGGGCTTGGCGCTCATGTGGTCGAAGACCTTGCCGAATTTCAGGGGCCATTCCACGGCTTCCTTCAGCTCCTGCTTGGCCTCCTCCAGCGCTCCAATGTCGTCCCATTTCACGTCGGGCTTCTCGATCAGGACCTCCCTCATGGTGGAGGGCTGCATGTCCTTCAGCGCGTTCTTGAAGTCGTCCTTGGTGACCAGGATGCTGTTCAGCACGTCCGCGGAGATCTCCTCCGATTCCAGGTCGATGTCGGGCAGCACCCTTCTGAGGGCGGCCATCGCGGCCTCTTTGGTCAGGGCGGATATGTCGGCCCCGGCGTATCCGTGGGTCTTGTCGGCGAGCCATCACAGGTCCACGTCGTTGCCGAGAGTCATTCCGCGGGTGTGGATCTGCAGGATCTCGAGCCTGCCGTCCCTGTCGGGGATTCCGATCTCTATCTCCCTGTCGAACCTTCCCGGCCTCCTCAGAGCTTCGTCTATGGAGTTGGGCCTGTTGGTGGCTCCGATGACCACGACCTTCCCTCTGGCGTTCAGGCCGTCCATCAGCGCGAGGAGCTGCGCGACTATGCGCCTCTCTTCCTCGCCGCTCACCTCGTCCCTCTTCGGGGCGATCGAGTCGATCTCATCGATGAAGATGATGCTGGGCGAGTTCTCCTCGGCTTCCTTGAAGATCTCCCTGAGCTTGCCCTCGGATTCCCCGTAGAACTTGCTCACGATCTCCGGCCCGCCTATGTAGATGAAGTTGCTGCTCGTCTCTCCGGCCACGGCTTTCGCCAGCATGGTCTTACCGGTCCCTGGCGGCCCGTGCAGGAGCACTCCTTTTGGAGCCTCGACGCCGAGTCTCTTGAAGAGTTCAGGATGCCTGAGCGGAAGCTCGACCATCTCCCTGATCTTCTTGACGGCGTCTCCCAGGCCTCCGATGTCGTCGTAGGAGGTCTTCGGGATGTCCCCGCTGTTCTCCGCAGGCTTGTCGGATATCTTCACCTGGGTGGAGCCGGTCATTATGACCGCTTCCCCGGAGGGCGCGAAGGACGTGACCACGAGGTCTATCCTGTTGCCCATGACGTTCAGCGTTATCGCGTCCCCTTTGGAGATCGCCCTTCCCTCGAAGTTCTGCCTGAGGAAGTCCTCTCCGCCCTGCAGCCTCAGCTGCTCCGTGGGCGCGAAGGTTATTTTCTCGGCGTTCTTCGCGGTGACTTTCTTTATCGAGACGCGCTCATCGATGGATACCCCGGCGTTGCGCCTGGTCGCGCCGTCTATCCTTATGATGCCGAGGTTGGCGTCCTCTTCGGGCCCTCTGAGCACCTTCACGACGGTCTTTTTGTTCCCGTCTATCTGGATTATGTCCCCGAATTTTATTCCGAGGATGTCCATCAGCGCGGGATCGAGCCTTGCGACTCCCCTTCCGGCTTCCCCTGATTTGAGCTCCGCGACTTTGATCGCTTTCTCTTCTGCCATATCGATCATTCCTCCGTTCTTTTCCGGGGGATTTCCGCCCCCGCCGTCATCCCAAGCATTTCCCTCAGAGCTTCGGCCTCGCGCAGGAGGTCGTTCTTCCTGCGTTCCAGCTCTTCCAGCTCCTTTCCGATCTCCTCCAGCCTGACGATTGCCCCCTCGGTTCCGATAGGTTTCCCCGGCTCCGGCATCAGCCTGACCGAGAACACGCTTCCGTGCATGTCCACGACCAGGGTGAATTCGGCGTTCGGAGCGTAGACGGTGCGGTCCGGGCCCATGCTGCTGCTTTCGCGGTAGCAGGTGACCATGCCGTTCCTCTCCATCAGCGCCAGGTTCTTCATGACGGCCTGCTGGCTTATTCCGAGCTCTTTCGACAGGCGCAGGGCGTAGCTGGGAGTGTCAGCGAGCATCTCCAGGATTCTCCTGCGCGTCGGGTTCTCGACCATAGCGAGCAGATCGTCGATTTCCATGTTTTCACCTCTTGGTTGTCAACCTTTGGTTCACTACCCAGTAGTATGTATGATGTTCTATATAAAATTTTGTACTAACTGTAATCGGCGGGAAATCAGAGTCGCAAATCTCCCCTCTGCGGCGGGCTTGCGGATAGGGTCCGCGCCGGAAAATCTTCTGTCAGGCGGACCGTCGGATGCTTTTCACTGGTCTTGCCGGCACCCCGGCCACGACGGTCATGGGAGGGACGTCGCGGGTGACGACAGCTCCCGCCGCGACTATGGAATCGTGCCCGATGGTGACTCCCCTGAGAATGGTTGCGTGGGATCCCACCCATACATTCCTCTCCAGGACTATCTCTGA
>JAEEJP010000065.1 GCA_016281925.1 Methanomassiliicoccaceae archaeon | reverse complement strand
GGTATCTGTAGGGGAACCTGCAGATGGATCACCTCCTATGCGGGGCGGGCCTCCCGGCCCGCCCCTTGCCCGCCCACAGCGGCGGGCCCGCGTTTCGCGGTTCCTTGGCGGCTTGCCATGCGCCAAACGTAGCATCGAACGGCCCACATGTTTCTTGATTTCATTTCATCATCAACTATGTTGAATTGATTAAATACGTTGATTGTATGGTCGATTTCGTTCAGGTGTCAGTATGCTGGTTCCGTGCACAAGTTTCAAGGCCATAAATTCGGCCACTCAGATCCGCTCAAAAATAGAGGCATACATCAAAAAGATCAACGGCAACCAGATCGGGGTCGGTCCGCTCGGCCCCAAGATCGAGGATGCTTATAGCAGAGGTCTTATCGATCAGGAGAGAAAAGAGACTCTTGAGAAGATATTGGTAGAATGCGAGACTATAATCTTCAATATGCGCGACGGCGAACCCATCGAGTTCAAAGAGATCAAAGCATGGTCTTTGTACGTCGATTCTCTGGCGTGATTCATTGGAGAACCGTCACATCGGTTCTTCCTGATCTATCTCCGAGAATGCTTCGTTCTTCAGCGCCGTGTTGGCGTTATCCATTTCTGTGGCTTTCATATAGCACTTTATGGCTTCGTCGTAGGATTTCTCTACGCCGTGGCCATAATAGTAGCACTCCCCTAGCCCATACATGGCATAGCTGTTGCCGAGATCCGCCGATTTCCGGTACCATTGGGCGGCCTTTTCATAGGACTGCTCAATCCCTCTGGCATTCTCGTAGCACCATCCCAGACAGTACATGGCATAGCTGTTCCCCAGATCTGCAGATTTTTTGTACCATTCCACGGATTTAGCATATGATTGTGCTATGCCGCGCCCGTAATAATAGCACCATCCGAGGCTGTACATGGCATAGCTGTTGCCCAATTCCGCGGCTTTCGAGTACCATTTCACGGCTTCCTCATAGGATTTCTCCACCCCTTTGCCGTAGTAGTAGCACCATCCCATCCCGTACATGCAATACGAGCTTCCCATCTCGACTCCCTGCATGTAATTCTCGATGGCTCTCTCGTACGACTGCTCCACTCCGCGTCCGTAGTAATAGCATTCCCCGAGGTTGCCCCAGGATTTACGGTCGCCCAGATCGGCAGCGCTTCTGTAGCATTCGTACGCCAATTCATATGATTGCTCTATGCCCTTCCCTTTTTCGTAGCATTCCCCGAGGCTGTGGAGCGCATAATAATTCTTCAGCTCGGCGGCTTTTTCATACCATTTTATGGCTTCGACATATGATTTTTTTACGCCTTTGCCGTATTCATAGCACCATCCGAGGCCGTACATGGCATAGCTGTTCCCCATTTTGGCCGCTTTTTCGTACAGTTCCACGGCTTTCTCGTAGGATTGCTCCACGCCTTTTCCGTTGATATAGCACCATCCGAGGCTGTGGGTAGCATAGGCATTCCCTCTGTCGGCGGCTTTTTTGTACCACTCCGCCGCCTTTTCGAGAGATTTCTTCACTCCGTTTCCGTAATAATAGCAGCTCCCTATGCTGTGCATGGCATATGTGTTGCCTTTTTCGGCGGCTTCTGTGTAGCATTTGAACGCTTTCTCGTAGGATTGCTCCACGCCTTTCCCGTGATAGTAGCACCAGCCGAGCCCGTTCATGGAATAGGTGTCGCCCAGCTCTATGCCTTTTCTGTACCATTTCACGGCTTCTTGGAATGATTTCTTCACCCCGTGGCCGTAGCAGTAGCAATCGCCCATGTCGCTTATGGATCTGGCATCTCCGAGGTCGGCTCCTTTTTTGTACCATTTCACGGCCAATTCGTAGGATTGCTCCACGCCTTTCCCTTTTTCGTAGCATTCGGCCAGGCTGTGCATGGCGTAGACATTGCCCATGTCGGCGGATTCCGCGTAGAGTTTTGCCGCTTCTCTGTATGATTTGGCGACGCCTTTCCCGTTTTCGTAGCATTTCCCGAGGCTGTGCATCGCATAGCTGTTTCCCAGTTCGGAAGCTTTCCTGTACCATTTCACGGCTTCTTCAAACGAGCGCTTTACGCCTTTCCCGTTTTCGTAGCATTTCCCGAGGCTGTGCATGGCGCGGCTGTGGCCCAGATCCGCGGCTTGCCTGTAATAAGATACGGCATCCTGATAGGATTGCTGCGAGCCTTTCCCCATCTCGAAGTTTCTGCCGATTCTGTAGAGAGATTCCGCTTCAGATCCGTTCGGAGAATCGCGATCCATGCCATTGTTGTTGTTTGCCATTTGCCTCTCCGGGTTACGATGGGTGATGCTTTCTGTGAAGCTGTTTTCAGTCGTTCTCTTTCGGACGGCGCAGCCTCGCATCCAGTAGCAGGAAATCTGAATGATTTATGACAATAAAACCATTTTTACCTTTGTTATTTGCGGATGCTATCGCTGCGATGTCCAGATATGCCTTGATGATTGTCCGTCAACTCATCCTTCATTCTTAAAAATTATATAACAGTAGATATAAACAACATTATGGATGAACCGCCCGCACGCCAGAATCCCCAGAGCCCTTTGCACTGTGAGCGTTGCGGCGCCCAGGTAACGCAGGGAAACTGCTACAACAGAATGGGTGCGGATCCGCTTATTCTATGCGATTCATGCTATGGGAAAGTTCAGAAGGCATGGGCAGCGATGTCGCAGGGCTCCGCAGCCAGAAAAAAGTTCATAATCGATTCCCTTTCGGAAGGCCCTGTCACGCGCCGCTATTTCTCTGTCGTACCGAAGCTCAGGGAGACGCTCAGGTCCCTGAGGAAAGACGGATATGCAATCGAGATAGGGGATGACGAAAGATACCGTCTCACCGCCTCCCCGGAATTGGAGTCCTTCTCCAAATCGCTCCGCACATGCGTCAGCGCAGAAGACGGGGAATGGCTCAGGGGGACCTATTCGAAACATTGGGAATGGCTGTGCGCCGCGTATTGTGACAGCCAGGGTATGCCCCGCACGACCGACATGGATGCTCTGATAAGATACAGCGCGCATGAGAACTCCGTTCCGGAGTGTTTTGAGCGCAATTCCGGCGGCAGGAAGTACGAGGAAAGCATCCGCATGGCCATGCGCGAGAAAGTCATGCTGAGGCTTCTGGATCTGACCATGGCCGAATGCTCGAGGGTCGTGGCGCTGGGGCCGGGGAAAGTGGCCTTCAAATGCGTCGAGATGACTTACGGGCCGATAGCGGAAGAATCCATGATCCATGATGACAGCGGGTTCGACTGCGATATCCTGGTCGACGGGAAATCGGTGGTATGCTTCGCCGACGATGACGTGCTCACGTTCGAAGAATATTTCGAGCAGCAGGGGAACGCCAAGGTGGCGTCCATGCTCGAATACATGTGCCGCCTTCGCAGGAGGGGGCTCTGATGGTATACGTCATACTCCCGATCAATTCCAAAGCTCTCACCTCTTTCCTTTACACCGGCCTGGCTCCGGTCATGTCCCCGTTCGCCATGTCCCCGGCGGACGGCGCCGGCCATGCCCTCATATCCTGCGGCGGGGAGCTCATAGGCCCGTTCGAGATCGTCGGGAAAGGTTCCGGCACTGTCTCATGCAGGATTTCGGAGCCCATACGCAGGATCCCGCATCCTCCGGTGGATATCCCCACGAGGATAGCCGATTCGATGGCCTCTAAGATTCTTGAAAGCGCGGATAAGATCCCAGAATACGTCGGGATCACCGGCAGCAGCGTGGCGGACGGACTTCTGGCTTCGGCCGAGGGCGGGACAATCAGGTTCGCATCCGACAGCTGGGACGTCGTCAGGCATTATTCGGCCCTCCTCGACGATGCTGGCATCCCCCACTCTATGGCTTCCTCCTCCGAGATCACCGTCAGCGACAGGGATCTGTGCGCCAGATGCGCCGCCATACCTGCGGATTCGCGCATTTCTGACGACGGGTTCATGTCCGGGTTCCTGGCCCCGAAAGTAAGGTCCGGGCGCGTATACGGCTGCCCCGAATGGGCGAAGCTGGCTTTCGGAAGCAGAGTTCTAGTCGCCGCGGATCCGTACGGGAATCCGGCGGTGTCATTGATGTGCTCGTCGACGTATCCGTTCGGCGTTCTCGCGGCCGAAGCGGCCGGCGGCGGCGATAAAGGGGTCCCCGAGAGTTTCAGATTCGCCGCGGCCGAGACCGTCTACGTGACCGCCCTAGAGCTCAGCGGATACAAAGTGAGCCGCATATGGGGAGACAGCCTTTCTGGGATGTTCAGGGCGGAGCGCGGGGACGGGTCCTTCCGTGTCGCGGTCATGCGCAGGCTCTGCGACGAGACCATGTCGCAGCTCAGGAACCGCCAGAGCGACGGAAACCTGGTGGCGGTGTCGCTGGATCCCCGCATAATGGCGGCGCCATACGGCAAGATAAAACCGCTTCTCGGCGTGAAAGGGTTCGACTGGCAGGTGGCGGACGGCATTTTCTCCGGCGGGGAGGAATGCGGGCCGAAGATAAGCGGGCCTGTGCTGGAAGAGGCGGAGCGTTTTCTGAGGATTATATGGGATAGCTGAGGTTTTTACCATGGATGACATCGAATCATTCCGGAGGCAGTATCTTGAGGACATAAAAACGGGCGCAGAGGCGTCGGGAGCCAAGGCTTCGGAAAGGTTCCTGGCGGAAGCCACCAAAGAGATGGCCGCATATGATGTGTGCCCGGAGGCCGAACCCTGCTTCTACCGCGGGACGGGTAAGCGCAACAGGGCCATCGAGGTGCACGGATACGCCGATACCGACGGGGAAGGCGGCCTCAACGACTGCACGCTGAGCATCTTCGCCTGCGACTATTCGGGCGAGCCGGATCCCATGAGGATGACCGAGAGGGAATTCAACGATTATGCCAAGCGCTGCCTAGCGTTCATCGAGGAATCAGTAGACGGCTCCATAGAGAAGGTTTCGAACCCGGGAAGCGCTGGGCACGGCCTGGCCAAGCATATCCGCATGGGATACCACAGGTACGACCGCATTTTCATCTACGTCGTCACGGACAGGCTCCGCAGCGTCAGGTTCAGGGAGATCAAAGACAGGGATCTCGGAGGCAAGCCGGTGCTCCTCCGCCTGATCGACATGGCATACATACGGGAGACTCTGGGGTCTTCCCGCCCGGACGACGACCGCATAATCAACGTGTCGGACTTCGGATTCTCATCCATACCGTGCGTCAAAGCCGGGTCCGCCGGAGGCTGCAGCTGCTACATAGGGACGGTCCCCGGTCTTTTCCTGGCTCTGATATACCGCGATTACGGGAGCAGACTCCTGGAATCCAACGTCAGGTCTTTCCTCACCGTGAAGACCAAGGTGAACAAGGGCATACGCAACACCATCCGCGAGGAACCGGGGATGTTCTTCGCTTACAACAACGGGGTGGCGCTGACCGCTTCCAAGGTGGAGATCGGCCCCAGAGGCATAACGTCGTTCACCAACCTCCAGATAGTCAACGGAGGCCAGACCACGGTATCCCTGTTCAAAGAGCTCAAAACGAAGTACAAGGACAAGTTGTCCGAGATTTACGTGCCTATGAAGCTTGTGGTGGTGTCTTCGGACGACGCGTTCGACATCGTCAGGAACATATCCATCTTCGTCAACACGCAGAACGCGGTCAAAGAATCCGACCTCAGCTCCAGCAGCGAGTTCCAGATGGCCATGGAGAACGCATCCCGCACCTGCACCATCCCGGATTCGGAGGCCAAGTGGTATTACGAGCGCACCAGGGGCCAGTACGAGCAGGATTCGTCCAAAGGCACCGAGGACGACCGCGCCGAGTTCAGGAGGACCTATGACAGATCCAGGAGGATAGACAAGATCGATTTCGCCAAGTACAGATATCTAATCGATCTCCGCCCGGACATCATATCCAAAGGCGGGCAGACATGTTACAGCTATTTCTCCAGATCGGTGGCGGAGGAGTTCTCCGAGGAGCCTTCCGCTTTCGGCGGCGATTATTTCAGGCGCATCGTGGCCGCGGCTATCCTCTACGGAAACGCTTACGACGCCATCGGGAAGTCGGATTGGTTCAGAGGCTCGCTGAGGCCGCAGATCTGCGCCTATGCCGTGTCGAAGGTGATCTCGACCATCAGGGACAGGGGCTACGAGATAGACTGGGAGAAGATCTGGGACAGGCAGTCTGCCGATGCATCCCTGGTAAAATCCGCGCTGTCCGCGGGGGAAGCGTTCCAGAGCTATCTCGACGACATATCGGACGCCGGAGGGAACCCTCTGCAGGAATGCAGGCGCGCGTCGTGCTGGGAATCTTTCTCCGCGATGAGCATACCGGCCGATTCGTCCGCGTTCTTCCATTGCCTTACGTCCGCGCAGTCCGCGGAGAGGAGGGCGACGGCAGGGGCCGTCAAATCCGAGGCGAACGAGGCCGCTTACGCCCTCAGATCGTTCCACGACTGGCGCAAGGTCAGATATACGCTCATGCGCGAGAACGGGGACAGGAAGGACATCGCC
>JAEEJP010000064.1 GCA_016281925.1 Methanomassiliicoccaceae archaeon | reverse complement strand
AGTATGATTACAAGGAATACTATACCGACATATGACGAACTTGCGATAAGGGAGTCTCCCTACTGCCCATACAAGCCGAGAGCCGCAGACAGGACCCTTGTCCTGCTGGACTTGCGCAACGTTTCCAAAAAGCTGTTCAACGACTATCCTGACGAGGATTTCGATTTCAGGAAGCTGCTCATGGATGCCATAGGAATCCGCAACTGCGTGGCGGCCGTCGCCGTGGACGGGACATTCTACGAGGACGAGGACCGCCATACCAGGCTCCAGAAGGACATCAGGAACAGCGGTTTCAGGCTGGACCTCGTCCCGGCCACCAACGGGTCCGGGAAGCAGGAAGGCACGGACGTGGAGATCGCCCTGGTCGCCTACGACTATGCCATCGAGAAAAGGTGCGACTGCGTGCTGCTGATTACCGGCGACGGAGACTTCTCGCCTCTTGTCAGGAGGCTCCATGAGAAAGGCGCCCTCGTCGAGGTCATGTCGTTCAAGGATTGCCTTAGCGGATGTTTGGAAAGGACGGCCGACAAGGTAAGGCTGATAGACCGCATGCCTCTGATCAGGATACGCCCTGACGAATGCGAGGAGGCGGACCTATGATCACCCATGAGAGGGAGGGTATCTTCACGGTCCGTTTCGATAGGATGGCCGACGGCCGCGTCGTCGGAAGGATCGAGGGAGAGGACACTCCGGTGTACGTCCACAAGGACTCCCTGCCTGCAGGCCTCGGGGAGACCTGGACATGCCGTCTGTTCGAGAACAGCGGCCCCGGGGGCATCAACTACTTCGCCATACTGCTGGACAAGCTGGAGGACGAGGCCGTGGAGGAGCCGAAGGACGACCAAGCGGTCGAGGAGTTCAAGATCAACGAGGACGTCGACCTCGATGAATACGACATAGTCGCGGCAAACGGCCGCGGGATGAAGTTGAGGAAGGTTTTCCGCTACATCGGCAATGACACGCTGTACTCGGACCTTCTGGACGACATGCCGTTCATCGCATATTCCTCCCCGGATAGGCATCTCATCCAGTTGATTCCCTGCGATTGGGGAGACATATTCTGCAACGACGGGATGATCAGGCTATCCGGCCTGGACAGCCTTGTGAACGGGAAAAAGGGCCATTTGATTCCGTATAGCACGGACAAAGGCGCCTTCCTGCTGTATTTCCGTTGATAGGAAATGCCGATTCGGATTGGAAGCGATCTCCCCTGTCTGCAAGGAAACCCCTTACACTCTTATCGGAAACCGGTGGCTGCGCTGTTTGTATGCCGGACGGCCTGCGTTCGTCTTTAGAAAGGCACCGAGGGCGACTTCTGCACCGACAGGCTCGGATCCATGGACGATTATGGCATCGAACTGAACATGGGGCCCCACAACGCCCTTGGCTCTTGGGAAATGGAGGATTTCGGACGTTGCATCCTCCACTCGGGTCTTTCCTTCATCAATGCTTGAACATCTTAAGCCAGATCGGGGGCCGGACGCGACCCGGCCTTATTGAGCATGAGTTCCGAATCTAAGAACCCTAAAGCGACGGGAGGGGCGGACCGGATCTCCTCCCGCAATGCCCTGACCGCTATGTACGCCTCGTCGGCAACAGCAGCCTCCGCGCGCATCGTCGTCATTGCACTCGAACCGGCCGAAATGACGGGACCTATCGCCTCTTGCGTGTAGGTGTGCCCGGTAGCGGGTGCCGGAGCACATGGATGCGGTGTTTCCGCAGACGGATGCGGGGCAGTTGGTGTAGAAGCGGTGCCCGCAATCCAGGTCGAACCAGTCGGGATGGCCTGGTATCCCCCCGTCATAGATCACTGCCTGTCCGTAGTCCTCGCATCCGTCCTCCAGGTCGTCGAGCTTGAACGTCCTTACCGTGCGGGATGTGAACCTCACGTCTCCCAAAAGCTTTTTTATTTCCAGGTCGTCCACGGTCACGTCGGAGACGGACGTGTACCTGACGTCGAGGAATCCGGCCTTCGCCATCGCCCTGCGGAAGTCCTCCACGTACATGGCGCCGGCCAGGCATTCTCCCCTGAGCACAGGGTTCGCATAAACCTCGTCCGGAACGCGCCTGTCGGAGAACACGTCCGAGAAATACAGCTCGCCGCCCTCCTTGAGGACGCGGTGCACCTCTGAGAAAACCAGGTCCTTCCGCGGGGACAGGTTGATGACGCAGTTGGAGATGACCACGTCTATCGAGCCGTCCTCGATTCCGGCGGACCTCAGGTCTTCGATGTATCCTTGCTTGAACTCGACGTTGGGGGCGGGATATCCGAATTTCTTCGTCTGGTTGGCCACATGCTTTTCTGCCACTTCGAGCTGCTCGCGGGTCATGT
This sequence comes from Methanomassiliicoccaceae archaeon, assembly GCA_016281925.1. Lineage (GTDB taxonomy): Archaea > Thermoplasmatota > Thermoplasmata > Methanomassiliicoccales > Methanomethylophilaceae > Methanoprimaticola. The sequence continues at coordinate 897 of JAEEJP010000064.1, read as the reverse complement.
CGATGCCGATTACGCGTCCGTTCGGGCCCACGAGCTTCGATGCTAGGAACACGTCCCTTCCGGTTCCGCATCCCAGGTCGAGGACCGTCATTCCTTCGAGGAGAGGGGGTATCGGGGATCCGCAGCCGTAGAACCTGTCGAGGATTTCTCTGTCTATCAGAGGAATGATGTCTGCAATCTCCTTGCCTGGGGATGCGGAGCATGCGCATGCGTTCGCCTTCAGGTCGGAGCTGCCTTTGAGCCTCTTCCCGTAGTAATCGCGCACGTCTTCCCTGAACCCTTCTGCTTCCTTGTCGGACGTCCTTCCTTCCATGGAAGAACATTGATAACTATCTATATAGTCGTTTGTCTATGTAATATATGGTCGAAGCGAGTCTAAGAAGGATTTCAGCTCTTCAAGCTTGTCACGGTTGAGGGAATAGTACGACCATTGGCCGCTTTTTCTGGCGGTTACCAAGCCGCTGTCGCAGAGGACCTTCATGTGGTGGGACAGGGTCGGCTGGGTTATGTCCAGCGTTTCCAGTATCTTGCAAGCGCATATCTCGTTGCCGGACAGCATCTCCAGTATAGTCAGCCTGTTCCCGTCAGAGAGCGCTTTGAAGACGCCTGCGTCGATCCCGGTCATGCCCGAGTGATGGGCCGCAGCATATAGGTGATTATCGATTCGTTCCGCCAGCGTCCTGGAAGCGGCGTTCCCTCTGGTTTCATTTTCGTCTGCGAATGCATGCATTATATTCCGATACGGCGTACGCAGAACGGGGACGATGGAAGTCAAAGAGAAGAAAGTCGAGCTCATGGAGCTGTTTTACGACCTTATCTACGTCTATGCGATAGCCAACATGACGCTGCTGATAGAGGAGCCGGAGAACGGCGTCATCTCGTGGGGGATGTTCATCT
>JAEEJP010000063.1 GCA_016281925.1 Methanomassiliicoccaceae archaeon | reverse complement strand
TGCCCACGGGACGCCCGTAGATGACGGGCGCGATAGAAGCCGGATGTAAGCGCCGAGGTCCGCCGAGGCGTTCAGTCCGGGCTCACTAACGTCCCGAGCGCCGCTGGGGTGTGGTCTAGCCGTCAGTCAGGTTCCGTATGTATTCTCATCCTCAGTTTATTTTTACTGTTGTTCCGATAGTTTTGATATGCTGTTCGCGCATTCCGAATCATGGATCCTTTCATGATAGCAATCGCATTGATAGTTGTCGGGGCGATTTTCCTTTCATTCGAGGCGTTTAGTCCGGGAGCATTCATGGTGATACCGGGGACTGTTCTGATTATCCTCGGGATAGTCGGGCTGATATTCCCGGACTATCTCATATCCTGGTGGTCACCTGCGATCGCCGTCGCTGTGGCCATACCCATAACGCTGGCCACCACCAAGCTCTATCAGAGGCTGGCCGTTCCGGAGCCGCCGGTCACCACGGTGGCCGATTCCCTGATCGGGAAGCGCGGCACGGTATCCGTAGCAACCGAGCCCGGGAGCATGAAAGGGAAGGTGAACATAGGCTCCGATATCTGGTCCGCAACTTCGGACGAGCCTATAGAAGCAGGCACCGCAGTGGAGATAGTTCACAGCGAAGGGGTCCATGTCCACGTCCGGAGATGTGAGGAGGAATAAGATGGATCCATTCATTATAATCGTGGTTCTCATCCTTACGTTCGCCGCGATCATAATCATCACCAGCGGGGTGAAAATCGTCCAGCCTTACGAGCAGGCGATTTACATGCGTCTCGGCAAATTCGTCAGGGTTCTGAACCAAGGCCTTAATATTGTGTGCCCTCTGATAAACAAAGTGGTGAAGATGGATCTCCGTACCGAGGTCCTGGATGTCCCGAAGCAGGAGGTCATCACCAAAGACAATTCGCCTGTCTATGTGGATGCCGTCATCTACATAAAGGTCACCGATCCGAAGAACGCATTCTTCGAGGTCACGGACTACAGGCTCGCCACCGTGAATCTCGCGCAGACCACTCTCAGGTCTATCATAGGGGAGATGGAGCTCGATGAGATCCTTTCTTCCAGGGAGAAGATAAACCTCAGCCTCAGGGATATCCTCGACGAGAGCACCGACAAGTGGGGCGTCAAGATCGAGGCCGTGGAGATAAGGGAAGTGGATCCCGCCCGGAAGGTCAAGGACTCCATGGAAGAGCAGACCTCGGCCGAGAGGAGGAGACGCGCGGCCATCCTTCAGGCGGACGGCCAGAAGAGGGCGGCCATCCTCGAAGCCGAAGGGAAAAAGAAATCGCGCATCCTGGAGGCCGAAGGTCTCAGGCAGTCGATGATCCTCGAAGCCGAAGGAAAGAGGCTGGCCACTATACTGGAAGGCCAGGGAGAGGCGCAGAAGCTCAGGATACTGTCAGTGGGGGCCGCCGCCATGGATTCCAAGGCCATGTCCGTGCTCTCGATGCAGACCCTGCAGGAAGTGGGCAAGGGCGATTCGTCGAAGATATTCTTCCCGATGGAGGTCACCCGCCTCGTGGAAGGCATATCCGACTACATCGGAACCGCGAAGGGCATACCCGACAGGGAGGTTTCCGATATCAGCGGCATAAAGGAGGCTGTAGGCGACCCGGACGATGTCCTCGGGCCGATCCCTACCCAGGAAGAGATAAAAGCCGAAGCGGATAAGTTCAGCAGATCCGTCGAGGAAGAGATGGACGACGTCGACGAGATACTGTCCAAAGAATCCAAAATCTGATTTTCCCGTGCCTGGGCGGGATGGTATGGTAGTCCTGCCCGGGTTCGAACCGGGGTCGCTGGCTCCAAAGGCCGGCATGATTGACCTCTACACTACAGGACTGCTGGGGATTCGGAACCCATAATGGTATAATGTTTTATCGGTGTCTGTCCAGCTCCCCGATGAGATAGGTCGATCTGCACCCGGTGACTCTGACTCTGACCTTGGTTCCCAGAGGCAGTATCTCTTTGATGACAACCGGCCTGTAGTTCGCCGTGCGGACGATGGTACCTTCCTTGTGCTCGGTCGCCAGAGCATCGAAGGTCTTTCCGACCATGGCCGAATTGACCCCGTATTCCACCGTGTTTTTGAGCTCCGTAAGCTCGGTGGATCTTTCCTTGGCGATCCTCCCGTGGACCTGCTCCATCGCGGACGCGTCCGTTCCCGGCCTGGGGGAGAAGCGGGTTATGTTGAGGGTGTCGGCTTTCAGCTCTCTCACCAGGTTTTTCGTTGCTTCGTGGTCGGAATCAGTTTCCCCAGGATATCCGGTGATGATGTCGGTCGCGATGCTGATGTCCGGGTATCTGTCTCTGAGCTTCCTTGCGAGGGCCAGGAATTCTTCGGCGGTGTATCCCCTGCGCATCGACTTCAGGACGGCATCGCTGCCGCTCTGGACGGGGATATGGAGAAAGCGGTACACTCTCGGGTCGTCCATGGCGTCCAGGAGGCCGTCGGCTATCCGCGACAGATGGTTGGGGTTCATCATCCCGATCCTGATCATATAGTCGCCTTCCGTCCTGAGCATCTTCGCCAGGAGATCGGACAGGTCTGTGCCTATGTCGAATCCGTAGCATGCCGTATCCTGCGCGGTCAGAAGAATCTCTTTGGCGCCGGAAGCGACGAACCCCTCGAATTCTTTCAGAATTTTTTCTTCTGGGTAGCTCATCAGTTTTCCGCGCGCGAATTTCGTTATGCAGTATGAGCAGTTGCCGAGACATCCCTGGGCAATCGGAAGAATGGCGTCGGTGCCGCGGGATACCGGCAGCGGCGGTCCGGCAATCCCGTATTTCTTTGCCACCAGATCCGGGAATCCGCCGTATTCTCTCGGCGGTATGATTATCGAGTCCGGCAGGCGGATCTCTATCCTCTGAGGCTGTACTTTAGCCATGCATCCCGCGACGATGACCTCTTTGCCGGCCTTTTTCAGGTCGGCTATCCGCGAGATCATCTTTTTCTCGGTCGTTTCGACTACAGTGCAGGTGTTGAGTATCACTATGTCCGCGTCTTCCGCGGAAAAAGCCTCTGAATAACCCAGGGATGCCATGTCTTCGGAGAGTTTGCGCCCCTCCCCGAAGTTCATGGTGCATCCGTAGGATTCGACGAAATATTTCATCGGCGTGTGCAGGGTTCCGCGGTGGGGACAGCGAACGCAGTTTTGGCGGAGATCTTGGTGATCTTGGCATGGATTCTGGCCCCTTTCACGGTTCCGGGGACGACTATGAGGTAATCGAATACCTTCCCTACCCCATCGCCCTTCTTTCCCACGTCGGAGATGAGAAGCTCGATGATGTCCCCCTCGCGGAGCGTGTTGGCGGTGTCGGCCCTGACGGATTTCCTGACGGTAATCGGTCTGCGCGCACCGCATGCTTCGCATTCCAGCATGAGCGTCCTGTCCTCTTTCACCATCTTGGTGTCGGGAAGGCCGCACTCCGAGCATATCACATATGTTTCAGTATAAATCTGGATTTTTTCGTTGATAGCCTGCGGGCTTATCTTGGCTTTGAACACTGCCCTGCGCCCTTCTATGCTGCCAGGAGTACCGAGTTCCCTGAGCATGAACTGGAGGAGGTGTTCCGGATCCCTTCTGAGCTTGTCGGTGACATCGATGAAGTTCCTGAACACCGTGATCTTTCCTTCTTGGAGTATGTCCAGCTCGGGAATCTCAAATCTCTCATGGGATTCCGTTATCTCCGGGCATGTGATTTTCGCTCTGTTTAGCAGCGCCAAGTAGTCGTCATCATCTGCCATTCTCTCACCTGTCTGCGGCTATTGATAGCCTTGCTATATAATCTTGTACTATGATTGGGCCCTGTTCCGGAAGCGGGACGATGGGATCAGTCTGGCTCCGTATGGCGGGGTCGCGGCTGATTCCGCCGGAACAGTCCGGGCATTCTTTTCCGGTTCATCCGTGAGCTATTGGCTCTGCAAGTAAGTATTAAATACTAGTTAATTGTACCCTGCTTTGCGCGAGACGCGGAAGGCGTCTCAAGCGATATGGAGGACCATGAACTCCGACGGGGACATACCGCCCGCCGTGCTCTCATGGGTTCTGACGTTCGATGCTACGAATGTTCCGTCAGACGGATCATTCAGTGGTCCGCGA
>JAEEJP010000062.1 GCA_016281925.1 Methanomassiliicoccaceae archaeon | reverse complement strand
TCGGCCATGGCGTCGAATGGAGGGTGCTGGAGGTGACCAAGCGCAACAGGGGCTTCCTCAGCGCGCTGAGGATCCAGAAGCCCGACGAGAGGCAGACGCTGCCCGCATCCCAATACATCCCTCAAAGCGCCATCGAAACTGTGAAAGAGGGCCAGAAGGCCGAATGATATACCTACAAAAATGAGAAATTCAGCTTCTATCTGGCTGGATGCGATGGATTCCTCCATCATGGAACTGACGGACAGCATCATCTTTCTCTTGTCATCGAACCCGCTTATCGGAAGAATGTCTGCTGACAGAGCCATATCTATCTGGTGCAGCGGTTTTTGAAATCTATCCAGGAGGCTGTATGTTATTGATAGGCCGCCCACGTCCACTCTTCTGCAAGTGTTCAGCCTAATGGCCCTAATCATGTACCAAAGGCTTTCACGGCCGTACTTTCCGCAGCCATAGTATTGCAGTTTGTCCCAGTGAAGATACTTTCCGTTGTATTCCCTCGCCAGATCCCTGGAATCAGCATCCGATAATATCTCGGGAGCAGGTTTGATCGCGATAGATGCGGTGCCTTCTGCGGCATTTCCGTAATTGTCATAGTTGCTTCTAATTATTAAAAAACAGTTTTTTTTTGAAATTTGGAATTTTTTGAAATCGACCTAATTGATGGCAATGATGCATCTGGGCGGCTTATATCGGGCATCCATCCATGGGATCGGCATCAACCGCATCATCGGCGGCATCGTGGCAGGATCTGGCCCGTATTATATCGGTGGAGCGATCGGAATAGAAAGAAGAAAAGAGGTTTGGCCCGGCATAGCCGGGATTCTCATCCTCTGAACGGCTTCAGAGGGTCTTTGGTACCCTTCCCCAGATCGTCGTCGATGTTTCCTGCGGAAGTGTATCCGGACGGAGGGACGTTGGGGGCGGGGGCAGGCTCCGGGACCGGCTCCTGGATGCCGGGCTTTGCCGGGGGCTTCTGCTGGGCATTGCTCGGAGGCGGGCTGTGGTAGACGTATTCCGCCGGGGGCTCGATCCTCTTTACCGTGGACTCTCCGTTTTCGTTGAGCGGGAGGAGCTTGTCGAGGTACTGCTGCTTCATCGGGCAGTCGACGAAAGCGTACTCGAACACGTCCCTGAGAGTCTCGACGGTGTAGATGTCCATGGTCTTGTAGAACCTGTTCTCGACCATTACGTCCTTGGCATTGTCTTTGGGTATCAGCGCGATCTTGATGCCGGATGCGGCCGCGGCCTCCAGCTTCGCGGTGACTCCGCCCACGGGCAGGACCATCCCTCTGACGCTCAGGGATCCGGTCATCGCCAGATCCTGGCGGATCGGTATCCTCTCGAGCGCCGAGATTATGACGGTCGCCATGGTTATGGACGCGCTGTCCCCTTCGACTCCGTCGTAAGTCCCGATGTACTGGAGGTGGATGTCGCTGTCGGAAAGGCTGGTCATGGTATACTTCTTGATGACTGCCGAGATGTTGTCGACGGCTTCCTTGGCGATGGTTCCCAGCTGGCCGGTGGCGATTATGCGCCCTCCCCTGCGGACCTGGGACGGGGATACCTCAGCGACGATCGGCAGCACGATTCCGGAATACTCGGCCATATTCGAGCTTGCGTTGAGAGCGGCGAGACCGTTGATCATGCCTATCTCGCTGCCGGACGTCTTGAACATGGAGTATGCGGCGCTGTTCTCGATGTATCTGTCGGCGATCTGCTGCTCGATGCTGCGGGCGGTCATACGGGCGGCGACTACGTCGTCCATGCCCACCGAGGCTGCGCCTCTCTGATAGGCGATATCCCCGGAGACGCGGACCAGACCTCCGAGCTCCCTCATCCTGAGCGTGAGCTCGCCTTTCCTTCCGGAGCGGCGCTGGGCCTCCCTGACGATCTCCGCGACCGCGAATCTGTCGAAATGGGGGATTTTGCCGTCTTTCTTGACTTCCTGGGCGACGAAACGCGCAATGTTGAGGCGGTTCTCATCGGTGTCAGGCATGGTGCTGCGCATGTACACTTCGTAGCCGTAACCTCTTATCCTCGATCTCAGGGCGGGGTGCATCCCTTTGATCGCATCGAGGTTCCCTGCGCAGACGAGGATGAAATCGCACGGGACGGGCTCGGACTTGACGAGAGCTCCGGAGGACCTTTCGGACTGCCCGGTGATGCTCATCTGCTTCTCCTGCATCGCGGTGAGGAGCGCCTGCTGGGATTCCATCCTGAGGACGTTGATCTCATCGATGTACAGCACGCCTTTGTTGGCCTTGTGGATGGCGCCGGCCTCTATCCTGCTGTGGGACGGGGTCTCGAGGCCTCCCGACTGGAAAGGATCGTGCCTGACATCCCCTAAAAGGGCTCCGGCATGGGTCCCTGTGGCATCCACGAACGGCGGCATCTCGCCTGCGTCATGACCCACGAGAAGCTTGGGAACGAGCGCGTCCTCGTTCTTGGTCTGCATGGGGGTCCTGAACAGCATTATTATGATGAAAGCGCCCAGCATCGCCGCCAGCGCGATCATGAAATTGTTGAAGATGAAAGCGCCCAGCAGACCGAGTATTATCAGCCCCATGCAGGCGTATACCCACATGGTGTTGGACTGGTTCTTACGGACGGCGGCCGCGGCTTTCTGCTCCGCTACCAACGCTTTCCCCTTTCCTGCGGGGAAAACCCTGATCCTGGGCTCATTGTTGTCCTCAGGATTGTTGTAAGCCACTATATCCTGGAGTTCCTCGGAAGAAAGGCTTTCGACCATGGAATTGGCTAGCATCGACTTTCCGGTCCCAGGCTCCCCTATGAGCATTACATGCCTTTTCTGGGAGGCCGCCTTCCTCATGACTTCGACGGCATCATCCTGTCCGATGACGCGATCGGTCATGGAATCCGGGATTCTGATGTCAGCCGTAGTATCGAAGGTCTGCTTCTCCGCCCACTCCTCGACGGAAATCTCCGACCTCTCAACGTCTTTCTTTTTCATGTTTCAATGACCCCGTTTGAACAGTTTGTTCTTTTATAAAATATTTTCTAACAGCCCTCTCAGAAATTCCCCTGCCTCATCCCGGCAAACAGAGCGGCCACCACTATCAGGCCTATCACAGCCATGAATATGATGGGACCGTATTTCACATAAAAAGGCGTATCATCCGGATACGGGAAACCTTCCCTTTCCAAGCCGGGAGGGATGAGCCCGTTGGGATCTTTGAGATCCAGTTCAGGATAGTAAACCGAAGCGAAAGACGACCCCGACACCGGCGTCGCGCTTCCGACCATCGTAAGCCCTTTGGCCGCATCGACGGCATACCATTTCCCGTCGGCGGCGCATTCGTTCCAATAAGCGGCCGTCCCCTCGGACGAATCCCCGTAGTACATGCCTTTCACGGTCGCCGCGTCCAATCCGTTGTTCACGGCGACGTAAGTGAATGCCGCGGCGATTCCCGCGGAAGACGAGGACTTCTTCACGAGGGCGTCGTAAAGATCGCTAATCTCCCCCTCGCCGTCATCCTTTTTGGAGATGCCGGAAAGGTTCTTGACGATGGATTTGGCGATCCCGGATTCGGAGCCGGAATACTTCTTGAGAGCATCCCTGATCTCATTCAGGGTCTTCTCCACCGAATCGGCGTATTTCTCCTGCACCGAAAGCTGGAACGACACGGAACTGACCGCATAATAGACCGCGGGATCACCGCTTAAAGTCACAGACGTTATGACCGGCACGACCTCAATGCTCTTGACCGGGAGGTCCCACAGCCATATGAAGTACGGATCCCCAAGATACTTGGCGGCGGCCGCGTCGCTGACTTCGGAGGCGGCATATCCTTTCGCATCGTCTTCGGTCTGGAAAAGGACGACGCGGGGGAATTCCGCCGTTATGGTCTGGGAAGCTTCGACGCTTCCGGAAATCTTCGAGAGCTCCGCGTATACCGCCGACGAATTCTCACCGAGCTGCGATGCGTAAACGTCTCCCGCGCCTTCCGAGTCCGCAGACTGGACGGGAAGCGCGAGCAGCATCGCGACCGCGAAAGCCATAAGCGCCCAGACCCATTGTTTCATGCTTGGGCTATATAGGGGTTATTATTAAAGATACCTTATGCCAGGCGGGGAACCGCCATATTATTATCGGTATGGGCATACGGAAGCGCATATGCGGGTCGACGAACTGGACATCCCCGAGCGCATCGCGGAAGCGCTGAAAACCGAAGGCTATTCGGAACTTCATCCTCCCCAGGCCGAGGCGATCCCGGCGGCGCTGGAAGGGAAAAGCATCGTGGCCGCCATACCCACAGCCAGCGGGAAATCCCTGATCGGATATGTGCCCGCGCTGAAGACGGTATGCGTCCGCAGAAGCAAAGTCCTGTACATCGTTCCTCTCAAGGCGCTGGCATCCGAGAAAAAGGATGACTTCGAGAGATTCTCCGGCCTTGGAATAAAGGTACATCTGAGCTCCGGCGACCTCGATGCCGAAGACAGAGGGGTTTCGGACGCGAACGTCGTCGTAGCGACCTCCGAGAAAGCCGATTCGATGATACGCCACGGGAGCGAATGGATCCGCGACGTGGGGCTGGTCATAGCCGATGAGATCCACATGATCCACGATCCCAGCAGAGGCCCTACGCTGGAGGTCGCCCTGACCAAGCTGATGCGCAAGAACAAGGGCCTCCAGATCATCGCCCTGTCTGCGACGATATCCAACGCCGAAGACCTCGCGGAATGGCTCCATGCCGACCTCATAAAGAGCGGCTGGCGCCCGATCCCGCTCAAGGAAGGCGTCTATTTCGACGGCAGCATAAGATTCGGCGACGGGAGCTCCAGAGAAGTGGATTCCGAAGGGAAGGATGAGGTCTGGAATCTCGTCGCGCAGACCATCAGAGAAGGCGGCCAGAGCATAGTTTTCGTCAACAGCAGGCGCTCTACGGAATCCCTCGCCGCCAGGTTCAGCAAGCCGCTGTCGAAGATTGTCGGCACCAAGCTCACCGGGGCGGAGGCTTACATCCTGGAGGGGGAAGCCGAATCCACCGCATCAGGCAGAAAACTGGCCGAATGCGTCAGATGCGGGGCGGCATTCCACAACGCAGGGCTCACGTACAGGCAGAGGAAATTCATCGAGGACGGATTCCGCCAGGGGAGGATCAAATGCATAGTCGCCACCCCGACCCTGGCCGCCGGGATCAACCTGCCCGCGAGAAGGGTGGTCATCAGGGATACAAGCCGCTTCGAGACGAACGCGGGGAACGTGCCGCTCCCGGTCATGGAGATCAAGCAGATGTGCGGCCGCGCGGGGAGGCCCAGATTCGATCCGTATGGGGAGGCCGTCCTGGTGGCGAAGAACATCAGCGACGCCGACCACCTCATGGACGATTACGTGAACCACGACACCGAGAGGCTTACGTCCAAGCTGTTCGGCGAGAACGTCCTGAGAAGCCATATGCTGGGCCTGATAGCCACCGGCGACGCGTGGTCCGAGGAGACGGTCATGGATTTCCTCAGGGACACTTTCTTCGGGACCACATCCCAGATGTTCGGCATAGAATCCGTCGTGGAAAGGACGGTGGAATTCCTGGAGGAGGAATGCATGGTCGTCCGCGAGGGAAGCAGGATCAGCGCCCTCCCGTTCGGGAAGAGGATCTCGGACATGTGCATCGACCCGATCTCCGCATCCATCCTGAGGGACGCCGCGATGAAGATCAGGGACGACACCGAGCCGTTCCCGATACTGGTCGCGGCGGCCATGACCCCGGATGTGCTCGGGATGTTCCCCAAAAAATGCGACGGGGATTCTCTGGCGGCGGCCGCGGCGAGGATGGACGACAGATATCTGGTGGATCCCGACGACATCGGGGATTACGACCCGGAATTCCTTTACAGCGACCTCAAGACGGCGCTTCTGGCGGAGAGATGGATCGAGGAGGTCCCGGAGGAGATAATCACCGAGGAGATGGGGATCGGCCCCGGGGACATCAGATCCAGGATCGACATGATGGACTGGATTCTGTATGCAATGGGCGAGATCGCCATGATATTCAACCCCGATGCCACCGTGAAAATCAAACCTCTGATCACCAGGATCAGATACGGGATCAAAGAGGAGCTCATGGGGCTCGTAGGGTTCCGCGGGGTCGGCCGCAGCAGAGCCAGAATCCTGTTCGACAACGGGATCGAAACCGAGATGGACGTCATGGAGGCGGACGAATCCTTCCTAGCGGGCCTCCCCAAGATAGGTAAGGCGCTGGCCAGAAGCATGAAATCGAAATTCGGAGGGGGAACCCAGACCCCGGAGCCTTCTATGGCCGCGCCTATGGCATCCGATGCCGAAGAAAGCGAGGAGGAGGCGATGCTGAACGCCATGGCCGAAGAATACGGGATGGCCACGGAAGAGAAGCCTCCGGAGCCTGAGCCGGAGAAACCCAAAAGAAAAAAGGGAGAGGACGCCGGAGGCCCCCGGCAGTCCAATCTGTTTGATTTCTGACCCTCACTGCGAGAGTATGCGCTCGACGTCGGCCACGGAATTCCCGCATCTGATGGGGGGAGCGCAGTTGTTGATGATTGTATCGGGATCTTTCAGGCCGTTCCCGGTGCAGATGCATACGACCCTCTCGTCCCTGTCGGCGATCCCCATCTCGCGGAGCTTCTTCAGCCCGGCGACGGACGCGGCGGAAGCGGGCTCCACGCAGACGCCTTCCTTCCTTCCCAGGAGCTGCTGGGCCTTGATGATCTCCTCGTCGGTGACTGTGAGCGAATATCCGCCGGTGGAATAGATGGCGTGAAGAGCCTTCCTCCCGCTGACGGGGTTCCCTATCCTGATCGCCGTTGCGACGGTCTCCGGATTCGGCTCGGCGACGAAATCCTTGGCCTTCGCTTTGAAAGCCTTGGCGACCGGCGCGGAGCCTTCGGCCTGGATCCCTGTGAGCATCGGGACTTTGTCGATCCATCCGACCTCCTTCAGCTCGGTCAGGGCTTTGTAGACGGCCCAGATGTTGGCGGCGTTGCCCACGGGAAGGACGATCCTGTCGGGGACGTCGTAATCCAGCTGGTCCATTATCTCGAAGAGGACGGATTTCTGGCCCTCCGGGCGGTAGGGATTGATGGAATTCAGGAGATACAGCTTCCTTTCGTCGGCCATCTTCCTGGCCAGAGCGAGAGCGTCGTCGAAATTCCCGTCGATTGACAGGACCTTGGCGCCGAAAAACAGCGCCTGGGCCAGCTTTCCCATGGCGACCTTGCCGGAAGGCAGGAATACGGCGCATCTGATCCCCGCTTTCGCTGCGTAGGCGGCGAGCGAGGCGGAGGTGTTTCCGGTGGAGGCGCATCCGACGACCTTGGCCCCGAGCTCCTTGGCGTGGGAGACCCCGATCGTCATTCCCCTGTCCTTGAACGAGCCGGTGGGGTTCAGGCCTTCGAACTTCACGAAGGTGTTTTCCACCCCTATCTCCGCCCCCAGCGCTTTGGTCGGGTACAGGGGGGTCCCGCCCTCCTGGATGGAGACTTTGTGGGCCGGATCCACGGGCATGAACGGAGCGTATCTCCAGACGCCGATGGGCTCCTTCCTGAGATCCTCCGGCTTCATTTCCTTGACCTTCTCCAGGTCCATCTTGACGGTCAGAAGGCCGCCGCATTTGGGGCAGATGTTGACGAACGGGTCGCCGACCTCCGCTCCGCAATCCCAGCAGATGACTTTGTGAGCTGCCATATTCAGATCCTCCTGCATCCGGAGCCGCATTCCGTCACCCAGGTGTCGCATTTCATGCCGTTCTCGGCGTAAAGCGCCCTGATGCTGTCGGCGATGGCCCCTCCGTTGCGCAGGTTCTTGTCGAAAAATGATATTATGCAGGGGCCTGAGCCTCCGAGGAAAGATACGAGAGCGCCGTGCGACATCGCCGCATCCTCGGCTTCCTTGAGATGCGGCACTAGATGGGCCCTGGCCGGCTCGAACACCGCGTCCTTGACCGAGCGCCCTATCAGGGGGAGATTCCCGGACATCATCGCGTAGACGAGGCAGGATGCGTTGCCCACATGGAAGACGAGATCCTTGACGGGAACTTCCTTGGGAAGCACCATACGGGATTCCTTGGTGGGGACCAGCACGTCCGGCATGGCGACGACTATGCCGAGATCCTCCGGCGGCTTGATGCTGATGACCTCGAACGGCTCATACGAACGGATGATCGTGAATCCCCCCAGAATGCAAGGGGCGACGTTGTCCGCATGGAATCCTCCGGAAGTGACGTCTTCCGCATGCGCTGCGCAGAGGACTACTTCGGTGGGGCTGAGCTTCTCGCCGCAGAGAATGTGCGCGAGATAAGCCCCTCCGGCGGCGGAAGCCCCGGAAGATCCGATTCCGCTACATGGCCTGATGCCTTTCTTGATCTTCAGTTCGATGCCGAAATCGGCTCCGCATCTCCTGAGCACCTCCGCTGCCGCTATCCCCACGGAATTCTTATCGGCATCCAGAGGAATGGATTCGGAGCCGGGTCCGGAAACCTCCGAAATCACAACTCCGGATTCGATCTTCCTTCCTTCGATGATGTCGTAAGGCTCGCTGAGAGCGATCCCGAAAATATCAAAGCCGGCTCCTATGTTGGATGTGGTAGCGGGCGCTGAGATTCTAATCCATTCGTCGGTCATTGGGCTCACGCTTTCTGCCCACGCCATGAACGCATTATTAGATAAGTTTGTCTGAACGCCTTTTAGGGCAAAGATGAAACGGGATTGGGCCGCCCTTCCGCTGGGGAGCGGAGAGGCAGCGGAGAAATGATTTCGGCGCCAGCTTCCGCCGGCCTCATTTGGCATTGATGCCGCGGAGCATCTCGCTGAGCTCTTTCGCGCGTATCCCAACCGTAGCAGACGAAACGAGGGCGACGCTGGCCACCTCTTTCTGGGTCCTTTTCTCGCCGCAGATCTGCGACGCCAGATACGACGCGGCCGCGGCGAGGGCCGGCGGAGACCTGCCTGAAAGGTTCTGCGACATCGCCTTATCAAGAATCTCCTTCGCCACGCTGAGCGTGCGCATGCTAAGGCCCAGATTGGATGCGATCGTCGGCAGATATTTGCGGGGATCATACATGTCAGACCCTCTCATGTCAGAATCGGCTGGCGATGCGGGAAGGATTTCCAGGCCGAGGGAACTTTTTATATTCCTGTATGAGCGCCCGATCTGCTTGCCCGGAACTCCCGATGCCGACGAGAACTCCTCGATAGATCTGGGATATCCGAGCTCCCTGCATGCGCCGTATATCGCTGCCGCGGAGAATGCTTTGGAGCTTCTTCCCCTGACCAGGTTTTTGTCCAGGCACTTCCTGTAGATCTCTTTCGAAAGGACCCTGATGTCGTTCGGAAGACCCATCTGGGATGCCACAAGGTCCAAGAAAGGGACTGCGGCCCTCAGGTTCCTTTCGACTCCTCTGTATCTGACAGAGAACCTCTGGGTCTTCCTCAGCCTGATGGCCTGGTTTTCACAGGAGACCCCTTTCGTCTCATTCGAGATGAAGCTTCCTTTCTCATGAGAAGGCTTTTCCGTAGGATCCCCGTACCCCTCCCCGAAAACGGCCGGCCTGAAGTCCAGCAGCTGACCGCCTTCGACCAATCCGCACTCCATGCAGACATATTCTCCGCGTATGGAATCCAGAATCAAACACCCACCGCAATTCTGACATTTCAATCGATCGCCGATCATTGTATGAATCCTGTACATAAAACACTTTTCATCAAAAATCAAAAATCATTTTAGCCTACGTGCAGCAACAATCAGCAATAATCATCAAATTTAATACAGAAACGAGATTCGGATGCATGGAAGCGCAGATCATAGGGATGAGAGGCGACGCCGGATTCGACGAGATAATCAGCCATTTCACATCCCTTGGCGGAGAATGCGTCCTTCTGGATCCGGATATGGTCTGCGGGAAATGCCATGCCATGTCTGCCTTCATTCACGCGGAAAGGGCGTTCGCAGAAGGGACCAACAGATCTAAGACGATCATGTCCGAAACCATACTTTACTGCGCATGGGAAAGGCAGATCGGCAGGGCGATGGCTAAGATGAAGCCTAAAGAAGGCAGGAACGAATACGTCGCAGTGCTTATCGGGATCGGCGACCCGAAATTGGATCTCATCGGGATGGAAAGGGACGACTCCCTCGCGGATGCTACGGAAGAGAAGGCAGAAAAGCTCGGGCTGAAGGACGGATTCCTTCCGTACGAAGATCAGGCCATGGAGAACGTGGCCTGCGTAGAGCTCTTGAAAGCCTGAATCCGCCGTCAGGATCGGAAATCGTAGGGGGTTTTCCCTCCGAACTCCTCCCTTACCACCTTGGCCAGAGTTTCGAGGTTGTCTTCCCTATTCGCCGCGATGACCGTGCAGGCATGGTCGTAATCCACCGGCCCTTCCATGGATATCATGCATCCTCCGGCCTCGGAAAGGATCACGGAAGCCGCGGCGAAATCCCAGGGACACAGGCGTATCTCGAAATAGATGTCTACCGCGCCTTCCGCCAGCATGCACAGCTCGATGGCGGCGGTTCCGATCCTGCGGATGTCGTTGCAGATCGGATGCATCCTCTCGCTGACCCTGAAGCATCCGGGCGCGAATTCCTTGTGGTAGGCGCACCATGCCGTGCAGAGTATGCAGTCCTCCATCGGACGGTCCGACACATGGATGGGGGCCCCGTTCTTGCGCGCGCCTTTCCCTTTCTCGGCGCTGTAAAGATTTCCTGTGTAAGGATTGTATACCGCTCCCATGAAGGGCTCCCCGTCCCTGAGAAGCCCCACGGATATCCCGATTTCCGGGATGCCGCGGGAGAAATTGGTCGTCCCGTCGATAGGATCGACTATCCAAGTGTATCCTTCGGAGGCCACCGGGACGTCGTCGCCTTCCTCCCCTTTGAACACGGAGCCCGGGATCAGCGAAAGAAGCTCCCTTTTCAGGAATCTCTCGTTGTCCACGTCAGCGGATGTCACCAGATTCTCCCTGGTCCCCTTGTCCCTGACGGTGAAATCGGCGGTCTCCCTGACCCTGGCGCCGGAGCGCCTGATAATATCCTCCAGCTTGGCTAACACAATTGGAAAGCATCGGCAACAATAATAATTGTACCCACCGATTACGGAGCATGCCCTATGAAGTCACCCAAGAGCTCGAAGACGAGCTAACAATGATACAGCGCAGAATAATAGACGAGGAAAAGGCCGTCCTGGTCGTTTTCGAGGGGCGCGACGAACGCGTCCAGGAATCGATCATCAACGAATTCCTCAACCTGCTGGATCCGAGGGTGGCCAGATACTCCCACTTCCAGGCCGGCGAAATCAACGATCCGAGGACCACCATGAAAACGATCGGCCATGAGCCGGCCAAAGGAAAGATCGCCGTTTACGACCGCTCATGGTACTCCTGGCTGAAACCTTCGCACATCGAGAAAAGCGACATGCTGAAAGTGGTCAACGACCTGGAGCGCTATTTCACCTCGAACGGGATCATTCTGGTGAAATTTTTCCTGGATTCGGTCAAAGACAGCCTGGAATCCAGCGGAGGGCGCATGAACGGGCCCAAAGGCACGTTCCTCTCCGACGACCACGACTATGAAATATGGAACAGGAAGACTTCCTCCAAGATAATCTCGGAGACCGGGACCCCGACAGCGCCGTGGGACGTGATCAAAGTCGGCGACAGCGCCGTGAAGACGACGGATAGCGTGATCCAGACGTTCCTGGACCGCGTCAAAGCCAGGATGGAATCCGGGTATCCGGCATCGAATCTGAAGGTCGAGCCTCTGTTCGAGAACCCGCGCAAAAACCTAGATCTGAGCAAGACAGCCAAGAACTACCGTTCGGATCTGGCCAGGCTCTCCGAGGAACTGAACCGCCTCCAGGCGAAGCTGGCGTCGTCCAACAAAGCCCTGGTGATCGTGTTCGAGGGATGGGACGCCGCCGGAAAAGGGGGGACCATCAAACGCGTCACCAGAGCCCTGAATCCCAGGGGATACTATGTCAATCCGGTGGCCGCACCAAGCGGCGAAGAGAAGCTCCACACATACATGTGGAGGTTCGCGGTCAAGATGCCGAAGGCGGGGCACATCTGCATCTACGACCGCTCATGGTACGGCAGGATGATGGTGGAGCCGATCGAAGGATTCTGCTCCGAGGAGGAATACGGGCGCTCCGCAGCGGAGATACGCGGATTCGAGAAGTTCCTGGCCAGCACAGGATGCATCGTGCTGAAATTCTGGATGGAGATCAGCCCGGACGAGCAGCTCCAGAGGTTCAAAGACAGGCAGGAGAACCCCGTCAAACAGTACAAGATAACCGAGGAGGACTGGCGCAACCGCGAGAAATGGGACGTATACGAGGAGTACATAGACAGGATGATATCCTCCACCAACGCCGAATACGCGCCGTGGATAGCCGTGGAATCCGAGAACAAAAAGTACGGAAGGATCAAAGTCCTGAAGAAAATCGTCGAGACCCTGTCGGAAGAGCTGGATTGATTCGTCTTTCAACGTAATGGGTATTCGACATTCTTATATATGGACGGCCGAATCCTTCCCCCCATGGTCGACGAATTCAAACAGAAGATCGCCGGCGAAATCGCGCTTTCGCCCAATCCGGGACGCACGATCAGGAAATGGAGGGAGGAATTCGGCCTCTCCCAGAACCAATTGGCAGATGCCATGGGGATATCCCATTCGGTCATCAGCGATTACGAATCCGGGAGGAGGAAATCCCCCGGCGTGAACGTCATCAGGAAGATGGTCGACGCATTCATCGACCTGGACATGGCAAACGGATCCCAGGTCATATCCAGATACAATCCGGACCAGAAGCTGGAATGCATCAAAGCCATGGACGAATTCCCGATAGGCATCGGGATGGAAGCCTTCATATCCAGAATAGAGGGGAAAAACCTCAACCCTGACTGCCCGGCTAAGATGGTGTACGGATTCACCGTAGTGGATTCGGTGAAAGCCATCCTGAGCCTGGGGTCCCAGGATTATCTTAAGATTTATGGGGGGAACATAGAGAGGGCGCTGCTTTTCACCAACGTCCACTACGGGCGCTCCCCCATGATAGCGGTGCGCGCGCATCCGCTCACCCCCGCAATGGTGGTCTACATCAGGCCGGAAACGGTTGATCCCCTGGCCGTCAAGCTGGCCAAGCTCGAGAGAATCCCGCTGGTGGTCACCGACCTCGGCGCGGAGGAGATCGCCGCCAACCTTAGAGTTTTCAGAGAGGAATGAGAAATGGAAGTCGGAATCGTAAGCTACGGGGCATACGTCCCGAGATACAGGATAAAACCCGAAGAGATAGGAAGAATCTGGGGAGTCGACGGCAAAGCCATGGGCAAAGGCCTGATGATCAACCAGAAATCGGTCCCTTCCCCCGATGAGGACGTCGTGACCATCGCGACCGAAGCCGCCAGATTCATGATGGCCAGAGTCCCGGAGGTCGATCCCCAGGACATAGGCGCGATCTATGTGGGATCCGAATCCCACCCTTACGCGGTTAAGCCGACCGCCACCATCGTCGCGGAATCCATAGAGGCCACTCCGGCCATGACCGCCGCCGACCTCGAATTCGCCTGCAAAGCCGGGACCGCCGGGATCCAGGCGTGCATGGGGCTCGTGGGATCCGGAATGGTCAGGTACGGCGTCGCCATAGGCGCGGACACCTCCCAGGGAGCTCCCGGGGATGCGCTGGAATATTCGGCTTCGGCCGGAGGGGCGGCATACCTCATCGGATCCGAGAACGTCATAGCCAAGATCAACAGGACCCTCAGCTTCACCACCGACACCCCCGATTTCTGGAGGAGGGAGGGGCAGCCCTATCCTCTCCACGGAGGGAGGTTCACCGGCGAGCCCGCGTACTTCAGGCACGTGACCTCGGCCGCGAAGATGATGCTGGATGCCATGGGGACGCAGCCTTCGGACTACGACCATGCGGTATTCCACCAGCCGAACGGCAAATTCCCGACCAGGGTGGCCAAGCAGCTCGGATTCACCCCCGAGCAGATACAGTACGGCCTCCTGACCCCGGAGATCGGGAACACGTACAGCGGAGCCGTCCCCCTCGGCCTGGCCAGCATCCTGGACCACGCCAAGCCCGGCGACAGGATCTTCGTGACTTCCTACGGATCCGGAGCCGGAAGCGACGCCTTCGACATCACCGTCACCGACGCCATCAGCGGATACAAGAGAGACAGGGCCCCGGTCCTGGAGAAGATACTGGCCGATCCAGTCTACGTAGATTACGGAATCTATGCCAAGTTCAAGGAAAAGATCGTCATGCCGGAGTGATTGGGATGAGAGACGTAGCAATCATAGGAGTTGGGACTACCGCTTTCGGAGAGCACTGGGACAAATCCTTCAGAGCGATCGGAATCGAAGCGGGGATGAAAGCGATGGCCGACGCAGGGATATCCGGCAGCGACATCGACGGCATGTACATCGGGAACATGTCCGCCGGCCATTTCATCAATCAGAAGAACATCGCGTCGCTGATCGCCGACTATTCGGGCATGTCGACCAACCACATCCCGGCCACCAGGATCGAGGCCGGAGGGGCTTCCGGAGCCGTCGCTTTCAGGCAGGCCTTCATGGCGGTCGCCTCAGGCCTCAGCGACATCGTCCTCGTGGGCGGCGCCGAGAAGATGACCGATCTGGACGACGTGAAGATCAATTCTGTCCTGGACACCACCGCGGACGCGGAATGGGAGGCCGGGATGGGTATGACGTTCGCAGGCCTCCATGCCATGATAGCGCAGAGGATGATCCACGACGGCACCGCGACCAGGGAGGAGATAGCCTCGTTCGCGGTCAACAGCCACTACCACGGCGCCCTGAACCCGGACGCACAGTTCAGGAAGGCCATCACGCTCGACACCGTCCTGAAATCCGGCCTCGTGGCCAGCCCGCTCCGCGTGTTCGACTGCGCCCCCATCTCGGACGGCGCCGCATCCGTGGTCCTCTGCCCGCTGGAAGACGCCAGGAAATACACCGATTCGTTCGTCAAAGTGTCGGCTGCCGAGCAGGCCAGCGATACCCTCGCGCTCTTCCAGAGGGAGGACATCACATCCTTTGGAGCCACCGTCGCCGCCGCCCAGAAAGCATACAGGAAAGCCGGGATCACAGCGAAGGACATAGACGTGGCGGAAGTCCACGACGTCTTCACTGTGTCCGGGATCATGGCTCTGCAGGACCTCGGATTCTTCAGGAAAGGCGAGGCCGGAAAAGCCGTGCTGGACGGGCAGTGCCAGGTGGGTGGGAGCGCGGTCGCCGTCAACACCTCCGGAGGCCTGAAGGCGCGCGGGCACCCGATAGGAGCCACCGGCGTCGCGCAGATAGCGGAGATTGCCCAGCAGCTCAGAGGGCGCGCGGACAAGAGGCAGGTTGAGAACGCCAGATACGGCCTGGCGCAGAGCACCGGAGGAACCGGCTCCGTAGCCGCCGTAACCGTCATGGAGGCGATCTGATGGCATCCGTTGCTAAGGAATGGAGGGAAATCCCCGGAAGGTACAACCTTATAGGGACGAAATGCGGGAACTGCGGCAAGATATTCTTCCCCAGCCGCGACTTCTGCCCCGTATGCAGAAGGAAAGGCATCGGAAAGATAGAGAAGTATAAGGTGGCCCGCACCGGCGAAGTATACACCTTCACCGTGATCTACGACGCCCCCGACGCCAACGTCAGGCAGAAGCCTTACGCGGCCGCCATGGTCCGCACCGACGACGGCATCCTGATCAGCGGGCAGCTCGTGGACGTGGACCTGGATAAGATAGAGATCGGGATGCGCGTGCGCGCCGTACTGAGAAAGCTCGATTCGGACGGGGCCAGCGGAGTCATCCACTACGGATTCAAATTCGTGCCTGAACTGTGAGACCGGCAAAAACTGACCCGCGGCGTACGCGGGAATCTTTTCCCGGCGCAGACACCGGATCTGCGCCGATCACATCTTTTTCAGGGGGGTTCAAGCCCCCCATACCTCTTCGCTCCCGGTTTCCGGGGATACGGGAACGGTTCAGCTGTGCACTACTACCGTGGCGCATCTGGCCATCCTGGAGAGCGACTCAGAAACGCTCCCATAGACGAGCCTCTTCACGCCTGTGCGTCCGTGGGTGCCACAAACGATCACATCGTGTCCTTCCGACAGCATTACGATGTCGTTGATGGCATGGCCTACGGTGACCTTGTAATCCACGTCAACCCCTGCGGCCTTCGCCTCTTCCATGACGCAAGAGAAAACCCTGCGGGCGTCCCTGTCTATTTCTTCCATAGAGTAATAGATGGGATTCAGGCTGTAACCTATGTCCTTCACATAGACCGCGGTAACCTTCCCTCCGGATTCCTTCGCCATGGAGATCGCTTCCCTCACGGCTGTCTTGTTCGCTTCCGTTCCGTCTACTGCCAATAATATCTTTTGGAACATTTCGTATCCCCGAAGATAACATTTCAATGATCGGTATTTAAAATATACCTATAAATGACATGTTTATTGATATTACAATAAAAATAATGACGAATCGCAACTCAATCCGCGAAAGCCCGCCCAGCTTGCATCAGGCGGCGACCTTTCGCCATTATCAAATACTGTCTTCCGTTAACTCCGGGCATAGGAGCCATTCCATGGAAGAAATCGGAGATTGCATGAGAACGGTGAGCACCGCCGAGGGCGACATCGGAATCTACAGCCTCAGGGAGCTGGAGAACAAAGGAGTAATCAAAGACCTCTCCAAAATGCCGTACAGCATCAAAGTCATCGTCGAATCCATGCTGAGGAGAAGGGACGGGAAGATCGTCACCGACGACGACGTTATAGCGGCCGCATCCTGGAATCCCGAAGAGAATACCGACCGCGACCTCCCGTGGATCCCGGCCAGAGTCCTTCTTCAGGACCTCACCGGCGGAGCCGCAGTGGCCGACCTCGCCTCCATGAGGGACGCCGTCGCCTCCATGGGCAAGAACCCGGAGCTCATCAATCCGCTGGTGCCCGTGGACCTGGTCATCGACCATTCCGTGAACACGGACTTCGCGGGCAGGGACGACGCCAGGGAGCTCAACGAGAAGCTGGACTTCCAGAGGAACAAGGAGAGATACGCGCTGTTTAAATGGGCGCAGAAATCCTTCAGGAACTTCCGTGCCGTGCCCCCCGGGAACGGGATCTGCCACCAGGTCAACCTGGAATACCTTTCTCCCCTCGTCCACGTGAAAGACGAGGGCGGGAAGAAGATAGCATACCCCGACTCCTGCTTCGGCACCGACTCCCACACAACCCAGATCGACGGCCTCGGAGTCGTCGGATGGGGAGTCGGCGGTATAGAGGCGGAAGCCGTCATGGTCGGGCAGCCCAGCTACATGAAGCTTCCCGACGTCATCGGATTCAGGCTCACCGGGAAGCTCGGCGCAGGCGTCACCGCCACCGATCTTGTCCTCACCATAGTCCAGATGCTCAGGAAAAAAGGCGTCGTAGGCAAATTCGTGGAATTCTACGGACCGGGATACAAGACCCTGGAGCTCGCGGACAGAGCGACGATCGCCAACATGGGCCCGGAATACGGCGCGACCATGGGATACTTCCCCGTGGACGAGAAGACCATAGAATACCTGAAGCTCACCGGAAGGAATCTGGACCACATCGACGCGGTCGAGAAATACATGAAAGAACAGACGATGTGGTACGGGAGCGAGCCGGAATACACCGACACCCTAGAGCTCGACCTCTCCTCGGTGAAGCCGTGCCTCGCCGGCCACAAGAGGCCCCAGGACAGGATCATGCTCTCCGAGATGAGGGAGAAGTTCTCCGAGACCCTCAAGGCCCTCGGCGTCGAGGAACAGAGGAAACCGGTCGCCGGAGAGCTGGGAGACGGTTCCCTGGTCATCGCGTCGATCACTTCATGCACCAACACGGCGAACCCCTCCGTGATGCTGGCCGCCGGACTGGTCGCCAAGAAAGCCTGCGAGCTCGGCCTCAAGCCCAAGGATTTCGTCAAAACTTCCCTGGCACCGGGATCAAGGGCGGTCACCGAATACCTCAGGAACTCCGGCCTCCTGGTCTATCTGGAGAAGCTGGGATTCCAGGTCTGCGGATACGGATGCATGACCTGCATAGGCAACTCCGGGCCGCTTTCCGATGATGTCAGCAATTCCATCAGAGCGAACGACCTCGCCGTCGCGGCGATCGCATCCAGCAACAGGAACTTCGAAGGCCGCATCCACCCGCTGGTCAGAGCGAACTACCTAGCTTCTCCGCCGCTCGTGGTCGCCTTCGCCATCGCCGGACGCGTCGACATCGACCTGGACAGGGAGCCTCTGGCGACCGTCGGAGGCAGGGATGTCTATCTCAAAGATATCTGGCCGGCCGACTGGGAGATAGAGAAACTCAAGGACGAGTACGTCACCAGGAAGGTGTACGAGTCAAAATACAGGGACATCTTCAAGGGATCCGAGAGATGGGACGCCGTGGAATGCGCCGATTCCCCCCAGTTCTCCTGGGACGAGGATTCCACCTACATCAGGAACCCGCCGTTCTTCGACGAGATATTCGAGGAGCCGGAGATAAAGAGCATCGAGAGGGCCAGATGCCTCGCCAAGCTCGGAGACAGCATCACCACCGACCACATCTCCCCCGCGGGGGCTTTCTCCGAGGATTCGGACGCAGGAAAGTATCTCCTTTCCAAAGGCGTCGCCAAGGAGGATTTCAACTCGTACGGGTCCAGAAGGGCCAACCACGAGGTCATGGCCAGAGGGACCTTCGCCAACGTCAGGCTGAAGAACCAGCTGGTTCCCGGGACCGAGGGGAGCAGATCCGTCTACCTCCCCGACGGCTCCGTGGGAACCATATTCGAGACCTCCAGAAAGTATGACGAGGACATGACCCCGCTGATCGTCCTGGCCGGGAAAGAATACGGAACCGGGAGCTCCAGGGACTGGGCGGCGAAAGGGCCTCTCCTGCTCGGGGTGAAAGCCGTCATCGCCGAATCCTTCGAGAGAATCCACAGGTCCAACCTCGTCGGCATGGGCATCGTCCCGCTCCAGTTCCTCCCGGGGCAGAACTGCGAGACGTTGCAGCTCGACGGGACCGAGACCTTCGACATCGATCTCGAGGACATGGAACCCAAGGGCAGCGTCAGGGTCACCGCCTACAGAGGCGGGAAGAAACTGGAGTTCGACACCGTCTGCAGGGTAGACATGGACGTCGAGATGGAATACATCGCGAACGGCGGCATCCTCCAGTACGTACTGAGAAGGATGGCCGAGTGAGCATAGACCGGGGGGGCATCTCTCCGGCTTTTTTTCATTGCGGGGAGGGCGCCCCTGCCTTCTCCGCCTTTCCGAACGCTATCACCGCATGGACGAGCATCATCAGGCCGCCGGCGATCTCCCCTATGGCCAGAAGGATCCACAGGGAGCCGAGTGTGCCGAAGACGTAAGCCCCGAAGAAGAACAGCCCGGTCAGCATCAGATTCCTGGCCAGCGAATTGAACATCCCTCCGCGGGCCCTGTCCACCGCCTGCATCAGCGACGATCCCGTATAGATGAATGACATCGCCGGAAGGAACACGCAGAACATGCGGATCATGTCGGCCATCTCGCCCTGCATATGCCGGAGGCCGTCGCTGTGCGTGAACACCCCGGCGATCGGATCCGCCAGTAGGGCGGTGGCCGCCGAGAACACCAGCAACAGAGCGAAGGCGCGGGAGGCGGTGAAGCAGAACCCGTCGCGTATCATGTCGAATCTGCCCATGCCGTATTCTGCGGAGCACACGCTGACCAGAGCGCCTCCCAGGGCCTGAGCGGGCACCAGAAGGATGTAGAACACCCTCCAGCTGGACGAATAGATGGCCGCCCCGTCGGTCCCTCCGCAAACGATGACGCAGAAGTTCAGCGCTATGTTGAACACGTTCATCACGGAAAGCTCCAAAGCTTCCGGCAGGCCGACCGAGAGGATATCCTTCCTGACGGCCGCATCGGGCCTCATATAAGCCTTCCTGATGCGGACGAACAGCCCTCTCCCGCGTATGTACCAGATTACGGCCACCAGGCACGAAACCGCGAAGGATATCGCCGTCGCCCACGCCGCCCCGCTGACCCCCATGTCCAGCGCGAATATGAATATCGGATCCAGGATTATGTTGACGACCGCTCCCGTGGCCTGCATCAGCATCGAGCGCTTCGCCGCGCCCTCCCCGCGGAGCATCCCCGCCATTATCCCGCTCAATATGATGAATATGGTGGAGATGAACAGCGGATACGCATACCCGAGGCATTCGCCGGCAGTATCCCCTGCGCCCATCGCCGGCATCGCGTAAGGGGCGATCAGCATCAGCGCGGGGGTCATGGCAACAGATACCTGGGCGGCCACGACGAACCCCTGGGCGGCGGCCCTCTCGGCTTTCTCCCTGTCTTTCATGCCTATGCTGCGGGCTATGGCGGCCGACACCCCGACTCCGAGGCCGTTGCCGATCCCTATCTGCACGCAGTAAAGAGGGTAGACAATCCCGAGCGCTGCCATGGCGTCGCTCCCCAGATCGGAGACCCAGAGGCTGTCGACGATGTTGTTCAGGCTCTGGAACAGGAGGGCGACGGCCAGAGGGATAGCCATCGCTACTATCCCTTTCCTCTGGTTGCCCAATAGCAAGCTTACGCCTGCGGTCTCCCCTTCCATGGAATCGCCCCCGACGCTGAGAACTGAGCCCATATTTATTTCCATCCTCGGAATAGCATTGATCGTTCTCTCCGCCCCCGATAATAGCAAGAACGATGCCGTCGGTAGGATGGCAGGGAGTGATATTCTGCCCAGACTCGAGGACACCAAAAAGCTTGGATTCGGGCTGATGCGCCTTCCCAGGAAGGAAGGCCAGATAGACGTCGAACAGGTCAAGACCATGGTCGACATGTTCATGGAGGCGGGCCTGACATATTTCGACACCGCCTGGGCCTATCCTGGAAGCGAGGAAGCCATCAGGCAGGCCCTGGTCGAGCGCTACCCCAGGGACAGCTTCACGTTGGCGACCAAGAACGCCGCATGGAGGTGCGAGAGCCGGGAGGATGCCATAGCGCAGCTTGAGACCTCCCTTGAGCGGACCGGCGCCGGATACATAGATTACTATCTGCTGCACAACCTCGGCGAGAGCCGCACGGCATATTTCGACAGATACGGGATATGGGACTTCGCCAAGGAGATGAAAAAGGCTGGTAAAGTGAAGCACATAGGCTTCTCATTCCATTCCAGAGCGGCGGAGCTGGAAAAAATACTGGAAGAGCACCCGGAAATGGAGTTCGTTCAGCTGCAGATAAACTGGGCGGACTGGGAGAGCCCCACCGTGGAATCCCGGAAATGCTACGAGACCGCCAGAAGATACGGGAAACCCATAATCGTCATGGAGCCCGTAAAAGGCGGGATGCTGGCCAATCCCCCGGAGAAGGTCAGGGACATCCTGAACAGGGCAGGAGACGGAAAATCGTATGCCAGCTGGGCGGTGCGCTTCGCGGCGAGCCTTCCGGGCGTTGCGACGGTTCTGTCGGGAATGTCCAACATCGAACAGATGGCGGACAACCTCTCCTATATGAAGGATTTCAGACCACTGGACGAGTCCGAGAAAAAAACGATCTCCGATGCCAGGATTGCTCTGGAATCGATGCCGATCATCCCGTGCACCGGATGCGATTACTGCGCCAAGGTATGCCCCAACGACATCGGCATCTCGGGGACGTTCTCGGCGATGAACATCGTGAATCTCTATGGATACTCGGAATTCGCCAAGAGCCAGGAGATATGGCTCGTCAAGGGCCATGGCAGGAATCCGGGTACCGAATGCATAGAATGCGGGGAATGCGAGAAAGTCTGCCCCCAGCACATCGATATCAGGGAAGAGCTGAAGAAGGCCGGCGCGGTATTCTATCCTCAGTGAGAACCGGGCGGGGATGCGAAGTTCCCGCCCTTTATGCAAATCCTTATATCGGTCAAACAGATGCTCCGCTTGTGGGCCCGTGGGGTAGCTTGGTATCCTTGTGGCTTCGGGAGCCATTGACTCCGGTTCAAATCCGGGCGGGCCCACTGATGTATTATGCTATTCAGCATAATTTTTGACCTTGTTTCTTGCGGTCTGGCTAATGGCGTTTGCGTTTTTCTAAGCCGTTTTTTGGTCTTCGGGAAGGCGTGGGTCCGGCTTTTTGTCGCTGGGCCCACGCCCTCCTGCGTTCACACCTTGTACCCGCGCCTTAGGATCTCGTGGACCTCGCTCAGGACGGACTTGTCCCTGTAGCTCGCGTAGTACTTCTGGGTGGTCTCCACGGAGTCGTGGCCCATGCAGTACGACACGTACTCTATCGGCACGCCCCTGTCGAGCATCCTCTGCCCGTA
>JAEEJP010000061.1 GCA_016281925.1 Methanomassiliicoccaceae archaeon | reverse complement strand
GTGGGATGCGGCGCCGGACAGTACAGCATCGCGCTCTCGCGTCTGGCAGGCAGGGTTCTCGGCACCGATTTCTCGGAATCCATGGTGGCCCACGCCAGGATCCTGGCCGGACGCGAGGACGCGGACAATGCGTCCTTCGCAAGATCCGACTGGAGGGTGCAGGATATTTCCGGGCCGGATTATTCCGGCGGGTTCGACGTGGCGATAGCGCATTGCACCCCGGCCATCGGTTCCGCCGATTCGCTCAGAAAGCTCGCATCGGTGGTCAGGGGCTGGGGATTCGTCACATTCTGCACCCGCCGGGTGGACGTCATCGACAGGAAGCTCGCGGATTTCACCGGAAAAGAGTTCAGGAACGCGCACGGAGACGACATCCCGGCCTATGCGTTCCAGGTTCTGTGGGACATGGGATACTACCCCATGATGCATTACGAGCGCGATGTCTCGGTGGCCGGAAGGATGCCCTCCGACGAAGCTCTAGACCGCGTCAGAGGGATGCTCGCCAGATCTGGAGAGGACGATCCGGACGCGCTGGCGAGGAGGTTCGTGGATTCCATATCCGAGGGAGGCGAAGTGGATTCCGGCTTCAGATCGGATTTCACCACAGTATATTGGGATTCGAGGTCCAAGGCATGAAACGCGACGACGAGGGCATAGCGCAGTACGAGGCTCATGTCGGGCGCAAGCGTCTGGCGCTCGCAGCGCTGCTGGCTCTCGTCGCCCTTCTGGCTGTCGTGGAGATTTTCGCGGGGTCGGTGAGCCTCACGGCAGACCAGGTCATAACCGCGATCATGAACCGCGGGGACGACCCCTTCTCGCGCATAATATGGGAGCAGCGTATGCCCAGGGTGGCCACCGCCATGGTCGCCGGAGCCGGCCTGTCCATGGCCGGATGCGTGATGCAGAACAATCTCAAGAACCCGCTGGCATCGCCTTCCACGCTCGGAGTCACCAACGCCGCCGTGTTCGGAGCCAATTTCGGGATCATAATATTGGGGGCCGGCGCGGCTACCGGAGCTTATGCCTCGACGGTGACCAACCCCTACATAGTCACCATGCTGGCATTCGCGTTCTCCATGCTGACAGTGTTCCTGATCGTTCTCTTATCGAAAAGGACCAGCTTCTCGCCGCCGTCCATAGTCTTGGCAGGGGTCGCAGTGGGCTCGATATTCACCGCGGGGACGACCATCCTTCAGTATTTCGCCAACGACACGGCTCTGGGCACCGCCGTCTTCTGGTCATTCGGCGATCTGTCCAGGGTCTCCGTCGATGAGCTGGAGATCATCGCAGCAGTAACCGCAGTCTGCGCCGTCTATTTCTATCTGATGAGGTGGAACTATAATGCTTTGGCCAACGGAGACGAGCTCGCCAGAAGCCTGGGGGTGAACACGGGAAAGCTGATAGCTCTGGGGATGATCCTCGCATCCCTGATCACGGCCGTGGACGTCTCGTTCATGGGGATGATCGGTTTCATCGGGCTGATCGGGCCCCAGATGATGCGCCTGGTGGTCGGCGACGACCATCGCTACCTTATCCCGGCTTCAATGCTGGCAGGTTCAGTGGTCATGATGGCTTCGGACCTGGCCGCCAATGTGGTTCTGTCGCCGATAGTGATCCCCGTAGGCGCGGTCACCTCGCTTCTGGGAGGCCCGCTGTTCCTATGGCTGCTTCTGAGGAGAAAAGGAGGCGCCAGGGAATGTCGATACTGACCGTCAGCGGACTGAGCTTCAGTTATCCCTCCCTGGATGTGATAAAGGACGTGTCATTCGAGGTCATGCCGGGGGAGGTCGTCTCCATTCTGGGAGTGAACGGAGCAGGGAAATCCACGCTGCTCAAATGCATAAACAGGATCCTCAGGATGTCCTCCGGCAGCGTCTCGGTCTCGGGATGCGATATCTCATGCCTGTCTGCCAGAGAGCTGGCGCAGAAGATGAGCTTCGTCATCCAGGGAGGCCGGTTCTCCTCCACTTCCGTATTCGACGCCATCCTCCTCGGAAGGAAGCCGTACATCGAATGGGACGCGACGAAGAGGGACTACGAGATCGTCAAGGATTCCATCTGCAGGCTGGGCCTGGAAGACTACGCCCTGAGGAACGTCACGGAGATGTCCGGAGGGGAATCCCAGAAGGTCGCTCTCGCCAGGACGATCGTGCAGCAGACGGACGTGATGCTTCTGGACGAACCGACATCCGCACTGGATCTGAAGAACCAGCTGGAAGTCATGAGAATCGTCCGCGAGGAGGTCAGGAGGCGCAACGTCGCCGCGGTGGTGACGATGCACGACCTCAATCTGGCCCTCCGCTTCTCGGACAAGTTCCTGATGGTCAAGGACCGCAGGATCTATTCGATGGGAGGGATGGAGACGATCACCGCTGCCGCCATCAAAGACGTCTACGGGGTGGATGCGGAAATCGCCGAGGTGGGCGGGCATAAAGTGGTCGTTCCTCTCCGATGTCCTGCATGCTCGTGGGAGGCATGCCGATCCGCCGGGGATCCGGGCCGCAGTTATTATCTCCCGGACCGTATTCCGCATCGGAAATGCTCAGAATATGCAGAGGGGATGCTTTTCCGGAGCTCAGGGATTCCATAATGCGGGAGTACAGGGAGGAGAACGGCCTCCCGGAACCTGCGGAGTATGCGGGCACGGTGCTTCTCGCGCTCGACGGTGCGGAAGCCGTCGGTTTCGCGGGCTACCGCTCCGATAGGATCGATTTCATCTATGCTGCCGACGGCGCTCTGGAAGAGGCCGGCGAACGTCTTCTAAAAGCGGTCATGTCCATGAAGATAAATGAGGGCAGGGATTCCCTGTCCGTCCATTCGCTGGACAGCAGAGGGACGTTCGACAGGCTCTGCAGGAGGATGGGCTTCACCGAGGACGGGATATGCCCCTGCTGCCAGAGGGAAGGCGCCGTATGCCTCAGGATGAGGTTCTGAGGCCGATGACCGGCCGGGACTGATCTCAGCATCGGTTCAGATGCTCCCGAAACTTCCGGAGCAGACAGGGCATCGTTTATATTGTACAGGCACGTCGCTTTTTTATGCGTTCCATACGCCTGGCCGCAGCCGCGGCGATCGCCATCATCGCCATACTGGCGCTCACATACGTCATGCATGACGATGACAGCGGATCCCTCGTCATACTGCATTCCAATGATACGCACTGCTATTACGATGACGGGCTGGGCCTGTCCACTCTCGGGGCCCTCAAGGATTCCATGGAATCCGAGGGGAACACCGTCTTCACAGTCGATGCCGGCGATTTCCTGCAGGGCGCGCCGTTCGGCACGATCACGCAGGGCAAGGCTTCCGTGGATGTGATGAACAGCGTGGGGTACGATGTCGGGGTCCCTGGGAACCATGAGTTCGATTTCGGTTTCCCGGTGCTGCTGGAAAGGGCTGCCTCGCTCAATTATCCTCTCATATGCGCCAATCTCATCTATCCCGACGGGAGCAGCGTATTTTCGGAATGCGTCCTCCTCGAGAAGAGCGGCATGAAGGTCGGGTTCTTCGGGCTGCTGACACCGGATTCGATGTCAACCGTCAAAGCCGGCAGTATGGGGGAAGCTATCGTCACCGATCCCGTGGAAGCGGCGTCCCGCATGGTCCCGCTGCTCCGCGGCATGGGCGCAGACAAGGTGATCGCTATTGGCCACATAGGCGTGGAGGGGGTGACGGTCACATCCGACGAAATATGCGATCGCGTCCGGGGTATTGACCTGTTCATAGACGGCCACAGCCACACCGCCATGGAGGGCGGAAAGGCCGAAGGCATCGACCTCATCCCGACCGATACAGTCATCGCCAGCACCGGAGGCCATTGCACCTCGTTCGGAATAGTCAGGATGGACGGCGGAAAGACGGAAGCGAGCCTGTACGCCGGCGAGCCTCTGCGCGATGAGCAGGTGGACGAAGCCGTCAGGAAAGTCAGGGAGGAATGCTCCGCCGTGCTGGAGACCAGCATAGCTACGTCAGAGACGTTCCTCAACGGGGAAAGAAACGACATCCGTTCCAAAGAGACGAGCATGGGGGACCTTGTGGCCGATGCGATGCGCTGGTACGGCAGGAGCTACGTGGCCGCAATCAATTCCGGGACCATCCGCTCCAGCATCCAGGCCGGAGAGATCACCCTGAACGATGTATATGCCGTGCTGCCATTCCAGGACGATCTGGTCCGCATGGAGGTTGAAGGGCGCAGCCTGTACGAGTTGATGGAAGGGTCCTATGCGCATCTCGGAACGGGCAGCGGGGGACTGCTTCAGATTTCCGGGATGACCGTGACGTACGATCCGGCCGCCGAAGTTGGTTCCAGGGTAGTGTCCATATATGTGGGCGGCTCCGAAGTCGTCCCAGACAGCATCTATTCCATCTGTGCCACCGACTATCTGGCCAAAGGCGGGGACGGCATAGCGGCTCTCACCGGATATGCCTATACTGGCGTCGGAGACAATGCCATGGCCCTGTGGATGTATCTCCAGGAGCTGGGAACCATCACCGAATCGGATGTGAAGATGGGCAGGCAGACGGCTTCGTTCCGATCCCAGATCGGGAATTACATAAGCTTGCCTTTATGTGTGAGGACGTCCGCTTCGATCCCGTATACGTCCCTTATCAGATCCGGAGTGATTATATCGGCCTCTCCGTAGGCCGCCACCATCCCGTCTCTGATGAATGTGCTGGTTTTCAAGGCGCCGTATGCCTCAGGATGAGGTTCCGAGGCGAGAATCCGCACATGGTCCGAATGCTGGAATCAGCGGGTGCGGTGTCCAGCGCAAATCGCGTCGTCGCATCGCTTTTCCGGAGAAACTGCAAAGAATCGGCGGCATACGGCCGCATCCAGACCGGTTCCGCAGAATCTTATATATAAAGATTTTAGGCATCAAAACTGAATCTGTTATTAGCGTTTCTGCATGGGAGTTTTATGAACAAACTTGTCATTGCCTTGACGGCGGTCGGAATCGTCGCCGTCGTGGCGGTAGCGGCTTTCTTCCTGATGGGAGGCGGCGATAAGGAGTGGGAGACCACTCCTGACGATTGGATACTGTCTCATGATGTGAAGGTCGGCGACTGGATCGAGATGGATGATGTCACATATGAAATCAAGAGCGTCGACGGGAACGATTGCATCGTCGAAGTGACCAAGGGATACAGCACCACCAACAAATCCATGTCAAAGAAAGAATTCTTCAGCCTTCTTACATCGAAGAAGCAGCTCGAACTGTGGACCGACGGCTTCAAAATAGATTATTCTCTGAAGTACAAAGGCACGGAGACGATTGAAACATACTTCGGAATGATCCCATGCAAAGTCTACAGCGGGACCGCGACCGGGAAGATACTGGGGTCCGAAATATCCCAGAACCTATCGATCTACATCGGAGACCATGGGATCGTATACAGGTTCGTAACGGACTATGATGACGACGAGCTCATGTCAAATCTGTCTTTCCTATGACCGCACAGGTCTGGCCCGATGCCGGACGGAGCCTTCGGAGGCAGGATTCCGGCATCGGGAAAACCTTTTTCCGTCCGTTTGCGCGGTCCGCAGCCATTTTTGATATCGGTTTTGCTCCGATCCCAGATCGGGAATGACGTAAGGTCTCCCTTTATGCATGAGGACGTCCGCTTCGATCCCGTATACGTCCTTTATCAGATCCGAAGTGATTATGTCGGCCTCTCCGTAGGCTGCCACCTTTCCGTCCCTGATGAAAAGGAATCTGTCCGAGTACCCGACGGCCAGATTTATGTCGTG
The DNA here is from genome assembly GCA_016281925.1 of Methanomassiliicoccaceae archaeon. GTDB lineage: Archaea > Thermoplasmatota > Thermoplasmata > Methanomassiliicoccales > Methanomethylophilaceae > Methanoprimaticola. Next base: position 39,702 of record JAEEJP010000061.1, on the reverse strand, counting down.
CATGGTCATGATTGTGCACATCCCTCTGGAGGAGACGGCTTCGGAGATCGTGCGCATGGCGATGTGCTGGTTGGCTATGTCGAGGTTGTTGGTAGGCTCATCCAGGATGAGGACGTCGGGCTGCTGGACCATCGCCCTGGCAATCTGCACTTTCTGGTATTCTCCCCCGCTGATCTCGTCCGTGCGCTTGAGGGCAAGGCCGTCGATCTTCAGCGCTCTCAGCGCTTCCCACGTAATTCTTATGTCCTCTTTTCCCATCGCCCATTCGATATGCGGCCTGCGGCCGATCAGAGCGGCATCGAAAACGCTGGTTCCCGACGGAGGCGTGCTCTGGGGCACGAACCCTATGTGCTTGGCCGCCTCGCGGCTGGACATGGATAGGACGTCCTCCCCGTTGAGCTCGACCGTCCCGGAATTCGGCGGGTGCATCTTGCACAGGCATTTCAGAAGGGTGGTCTTTCCGACTCCGTTGGGTCCCAATATGGATACGACCGAATTGCTTTCCGCATCGAACGAAATCCCGTCCAGGACCTTTCTGCCGCCGTATCCGAAGGACAGGTCTCTGACGCTCAGCATCGTTCTGCCCTCCAGACGACCAGTTTCATGGAGTTCCTGCATCTGAACGAGAAATCGTCGCCGTCGGAATAAGGCATGAGCACTTCTCTGACGGCCTTTTCTGCATTCTGGATGCCGTATGCTTCGAATATGCGGGTCTCCCTGGCCACGATGTCTTCGAAAGGCATCTCCCAGGAAACATCGTCCTCGAAGACTTCCCTCGAATAATCCAGGCCGAGGGAATCGAGATTGGATTCCAGCAGACCGTTCCTGCGGCCTTCGTATGAATAGTCTTTGCCCAGTGCTTTCCACACGCCGGAGACGAGGTTGTCCCAGGAATTCTCGATCCACATTATGTGGGCACACCATCCGCGGGAATATCCGTTGGCGCGGAGGATGCCTTCCGCCGAGCCTGTCCCGGGGCACAGGGACATGATCGCCGCATCATACTTCCGCCCAGGATCGAAGAGCATGAAATCCCCGAGCCTCAGATCTATGCTTCCCTCTGGAATCTAGTCCGAAAGGATGGAAAGCATCTTCTCGGAGGCGTCGACGCAGGTGAGGGAGCGGACCCTCTCCGACATGGGGACGGAATAGGTTCCGGGACCGCATCCGAACTCTATGGCATCTGTGTCGGGCCCTAGCACCTCCATATCGCACAGCCTCTGCACTATTTTTCCGGGGATGGCGCCCTGCATGGCGCATCCCTCATAATCCAAGGCTATGTCGTCCCAGAACTTCAGCGCGCGGCCGCGGTCGAAGCCTTCTCCTTCGAAAGGATGCAGGCTCATGTCAGCACGCCCCTTCTTCTGTACCCTCTTATCAGCAGGAACAGGAACAGCGGTCCTCCGAGGAACGACGTTATTATGCCTACCGGAAGCGTGAAATCGAAGGCGCTCTGCCCGACGCAATCGGCTACCAGGAGGATGATGGCCCCCAGCATCATGGATCCGGGGATCAGATAGCGGTGGTCGTTCCCTACGATCAGGCGGACTATATGGGGCCCGAGCAGCCCGACGAAGGCTATTATTCCCATGAAAGAGACCACCACAGCAGTAATGACGGCGGAAAGGACCATCGACACCAAGCGGAGGCGCTCCACGTTGACTCCCAGGGAACGCGCCACATCCGGGCCGCTGTCCAGGGCGTTGAAGTCCCATCTTCTCCAGAAGAAATATGCTATGGCCGGTATGACGACGATCGCGGTCAGAGCCAGCTCGCTCCAGGTGGCCTTCCCCAGCGAACCGAACTGCCAGAACACTATCGCGGACAGGGCATAATCGTTGTAGATATACTGGAGCGCGCTGATCCCGGCGGCGAAAATGGAGCTTATGGCCACTCCGGCCAGCACCATGGTGTTGGCGTCGACTTTGGTTATCTTGACCAGAGCGATGATTATCCCGGTGCCGATCATCGCCCACAGGAATGCGCTTCCGGTGACTATGTAGGGGTTGCTTATGACGATGGACGCATGGCTCTGGCCGACCACTTCCCCTCCGCGCATGACTATCCCCAGCGAGGCCCCGAAGGCGGCGGCGTTCGATATCCCCAGCGTATAAGGGGATCCGATGGGATTGCGGAGGACGCACTGCATGACGGCTCCCGTCACTCCGAGGGCGAATCCTGCTATTATCCCGCTGGCGATGCGCGGCAGGTAGATGTCCCACACAAGAATCACCTGGGAGCGTGTGTTTTCAGGGCTGCCCTTGTCGAATATCACTCTGATGACGTCGAAGAACGACATCGACCCCAGATCTACGGTCAGGGTGACCAGAGCCGAAGCGACGGCTGACACCGCAAGGAATATGACGGCAAAAATCTTGAGTCTGGATGCGCGGATGTATTCGTTTTCGCTTTCGGTTTCCATTCTGGCCATCAGATTTCTGGCTGTCCATGATAATACTAATATTTAATTTATTATTATTTGCAGTATAATCAATTGAAATGGATGTGCAATGCGTATGTCATCGGAGAATCAATCTCCTTTCTTTCCTATCGGCGGCAAGGCCGCGGCCGCCCGAAGCATACGGTGCGCAAGCCAGGGAATCCGGCATTCGGGTTCCGGGATTCTGCAATGCATCCATCGCTTTTTATCGGGAATTTATTAACTTAACGTGTATTATTATATCGCTAAGCATAACAATCCATCAATATTATTACGTCGTAATACTAATTCAAAATAAATATTACTATGGACATGAGCATGCATGCAAAAATCCATAATGTATGCGGTTTTGGCCGTCGCCATCATCGCAGTGGCAGGAATATGCATATATGTGCTTACGAACAACGGAGGCAGCGGCGACGACAGCAAAACTGACGATCCGCTCAGAGATTTCTCCGGATACGAGGTCACGCCCGTGGAGAATCTGGACCGCGGGATCGTCGCCGTCGGCCAGGACTCTTTCAGATGGGTCACCTACTTCGGCCTCGCCGACAAATGCGTGATGGTCGACATGAACGACAAGACCAACTATCTCGGCAAGGCGTTCATGTACCAGGGCAAAACCCTGGCATTGAACGGCGCCAAGCCCATAAGCGGCCAGGATCTTGCTTTCACCACGGCCAACTGCTCCGTTACGGACGAGGACGTCAAGACGATCCTGGATCTCAGGCCGTCCGTCGTGGTCGTCCCCGAAGGATTCGAATCCGACTGCAAGAAACAGATGGACGCTCTGCGCTCCGGAGGGCTCCACATCGTCCACATCGGATATGTATACACATTCCTGGACGCCAAGACCTTCAAGATAACCGATGCGGTCGAGAAGCAGCTCGACATACTCGCCAAGACTTTCAAAGCCCAGAAGCGCGCCGACGAGATCAGGGATGCGTTCAAGACGACCGTGGACGACATCAGAAGCATCGGTTCCAAGGTCACGTCCAAGAAGACCGGGTACATCGGATGTCTGGCGTACAACGGCGCCCACGGCGCGGACTCTTCCATACCTTATTTCATACCCTTCGCGCTGGCCAACGTCGACAACATCATGTCCTACGATACGATGGATTACGTGGATTCCGGCGTCAAGGTCTATTCCGCGGATGTCATCAGCCAGAAGATGAAGGACGACACTATCCTGTTCCTGGATGCGACCGGCATCTACAAGGCCAACGACAACACCTCCGTCGGCATTCTGAAGCTGTTCGCCGGACACGACGCCTTCATCTCCTATCCTTACATCTGGACCGGAATCAACTACGAGAACGTCCTTGCGTGTGCATATCAGATCCTCCACGATGCATACGGGCTTCTCAGCGATGCCGAGCTCAAGAGTAAAATCGACGATCTGAACAAGAAATTCCTCGGGAGCCAGATATCCAACCGTTCCGAGCTGACGTCCAAGGATGTGCCTCTTCCCGGCGGCGCCTCCATCTATGACGACATGTCCGCCGTGTTCGATGCCTTCAGAGGCAACGCCACGCACGGGAAGATAACGGTCTCCGATGACGGAACCCTCGCGTTCACCGATCAGGCAGCCGCCTGACCTCAGATCCGGCCGCTTCTAAGCGGTCTTTTCCAATGATGCGCGGGGATTGCGGCCCAAACCAAGCAATTCCCCCGCATCTCTTTTCATTCCGGCATCAGGCGCATCATTGTTTTCGCCGTATCGGAGGTTCATTTCTGCTTCGCATGGGGCGGACGCGCTTTTTCAATGGAAGACATATGGCGATATTATTCTAATTTAATAGACGATTAACGGCATATATTCAAATATAATTAGATATTTGTCTAATCACTAAGTTCATAATCGAATAGGTGTTCAAATGAACGGAATCAGCGAAGCAATAGTGTCGGCAGCGGGCGCGATATCCTCCGCGGGCTCTTCCGCGGATCCCGGCGAGATATCCTGGATTCTGGTCTGCTCCGCCCTGGTATTCATCATGGTCCCCGGCGTCGCCCTGTTCTACGGAGGGATGCTCCGGAAGCAGAGCATGACATCGATGATGACCCAGACCCTCGCCGCCATGGGCGTGATGACGGTGCAATGGTTCCTCGTCGGCTATTCTCTGTCGTTCTGCGGGGACGGCATATTGATCGGATCTTTCGACAGCGTCCTTCTCCACGGTGTGTCCGAGGAAGCGGCCGGAGGCATTTCCGAGATGCAGTTCGCTCTGTTCCAGATGATGTTCGCGATGATAACGGCGGCAATCGTGATCGGGGCATGCGCCGAGAGGATACGCTACAGCGCCATGATATGGTTCCTCGCGATATGGTCGACGGCCGTTTACGCGCCCATGGCCCACTGGGTCTGGGGCGGAGGTCTTTTCGACGCTTATCTGACCGTCCTCGATTTCGCGGGGGGAACCGTGGTGCATATCTGCGCCGGAGCCACGGGTCTTGCTTTGGCGGCGTTCGCGGGCAGCAGAAGCGAGCATGTCAAGGCATCCAGAGCGCACAATGTTCCTTTTGCATTCATCGGAGGCATACTGCTCTGGTTCGGATGGTTCGGGTTCAACGGAGGGTCCGGGCTGTCCGCAGACGGGATTTCCGTGCATGCCGTGATGGCTACGCAGATAAGCGCAGCAGGGGGCCTGCTTTCCTGGACAGCCGCGCAATACATGAAGGTCGGGCGCGTCGGGACCATCGGGATGATCACCGGGGCAGTAGCCGGCCTTGTGGCCATAACCCCCGGGGCGCCATACCTCGGATACGGAGAGTCTCTTCTGGTGGGCATCGCCGGAGGCGCCATATGCTTCTTCGCGGTGCGTCTGTTCCGCGCGAAGGTGCCGTTGGACGATGCGCTTGACGTCTTCGCCGTCCACGGGACAGGAGGAATATGGGGGGCAATCGCCACAGGGATATTCGCCGATCCGGCACTCTCCGGTGGGATAAGAGGGCTGGTCTACGGGGGGACAGACCTTTTCTTCGGGCAGATAGCGGCGGCCGCGGTCACTCTGGCATTCTGCTTCTCCGTTTCTTACGCTATAATCTGGGCTCTGTCGAAGCTCATGAGGGTCAGGCTGACGCCGGAGGAAGAGATGATCGGGCAGGATCTGGCCGAGAACGCCGAACCGGCTTACACGATGTGATGGTATGAAGCTGATTACCGCTGTCATAAGGCCTGACATGTGCCAGGCGGTGAAGGATGCCCTCAAGCGCGAGGGCCAGAACGGGATAACGATCTCGCAGGTCCACGGCAGGGGGACCCAGGCCGGCATACGCTTCACCACCAGGGTGGGGGAGATACTCGTCGATGAGATCGAGAAGACGAGGATCGATGTGGTCGTCGAGGATGATTCTGCGGTCCGGCGTCTCGCTGAAGCCATAGCAGACGCCGCCTATACCGGAAAAAACGGGGACGGAATAATCTTGGTCACACCTATCGAGACGTTCGTCCGCATCAGGGAGATGGGAGACGCGAAGAAATCCGGGGAGGGAAAGCGATCCCGGCGGACGGTGCCGCGTCCCCTTCCCGCAGACAATTTAATGTCGGGCATCCTTTCCCGGTCTGCCCGATGGATTCCTTTCATATGCGGGAACCGAGGCTGCGAGGGATTCCGATGATAAAAGAGGCCATAATCAAGATCGTGGACAAGCAGAATCTCACCTACGACGAGGCATACCAGGTGATGGACGAGATGCTCTCGGGCGAGACTTCGCCGATCCAGAATGCCGCATATCTGTCTGCGCTGTCCACAAAGAGCACTACCGCCGGCACTACGGACGAGATCGCCGGAAGCGCCGCGGCGATGAGGGCCCACGCTCTTGCGTTTCCTTCCGACGCCAAGGCCCTCGACATAGCCGGGACCGGAGGGGACGGATCCGGAAGCTTCAACGTCTCTACGGCAGCTTCTCTTGTCGCCGCTGCATCCGGAATACCGGTAGCAAAGAGCGGAAACCGCGCCGTATCATCCCGCTGCGGTTCCGCCGATGTTATGGAGGCTCTCGGGACGGAAATCGACCAGAGCCCGGACAAAGCCGCCGGCCTTCTCGATGAGGCCGGGTTCTGTTTCCTGAATTCCCAGAGATACCATCCGTCCCTGCGCTTCGTCGGGAGCATAAGGAAGCATCTGGGCATCAGGACGGTGTTCAACGTTCTGGGGCCTCTGACGAACCCGTCCGGGCCCGCATACGGCGTGCTCGGCGTATACGATCCGTCGCTTCTGGAGCCTCTGGCCCGCGTGATGGGGAGCCTCGGCGTCGAGAAAGGCATGACCGTCTTCGGAAAGGACCGCATCGACGAGATATCCGTCTCCGACGCGACTTCCGTGTGCGAATTCGGCGGAAGAAAGGCCGAGACGTACACGGTGTCCCCCGAGGATTTCGGCTTCCGGAAGGCATCCAGATCCGAGATAGTCGGAGGCACGCCCGAAGAGAATGCGGGCATAATCATAGGGATACTGTCCGGGAAGAAAGGCGCCAGACGCGATATCACCGTCATGAACGCTGCCGCTGGGATATACTGCGCCGGGAAAGCCGGAAGCCTGGCCGAAGGGGCTGAGATCGCCGGGAACATCCTGGACGAAGGCACCGCCATGGCTCTCTTCGAGAAATACAGGAAGCTGAGCTCCATCCAGCGAAAAATCGGATCGCGATCCCGGCTCCTCGGAGAGCCTGCCGTAATCGTCCCAACCAGGCAGCATCGAATCCTGTTCCACGCGTTTCCTGAATGATTTCAGCCTGCGGCGGTATTCCTCTCCGCCTCTGGACCTGAAGAATTCCAGGTTCGAGAGCTGGATTCTGCGGTAGAGCTCGGGATATGACATGAATCTCGCCTCCATCTCCGGATTTTTGCGGAACCATCTCCTGATGTTCGGGTCCATCCTGGGCGCGGCATCCATGTCCGGGAAGGCTTCTCTTCCCGCATCGGTCATCAGGCCGAGACTTTCCAGTCTTCTGGCTCTCTCCTTGTTCAGCTCGGTCCAGTGGCTGTCTTTCTTACGGGGCGAGAAACGGCTGTATGATTTTCCGCCGATGTTTTTCCGGGTGGAGTCTATCCATCCGAAGCATAAGGCCTCTTCGACGGCGTCGAGATAGCAGAATTCTCCGTCAGCAGGTTTTTTCCTGGGGCAGACGGCCCAGCAGAATTCGGCGGTGCCGTGGTTCTCCTCGAGCCACTAGCGGAAGCCGCGCCTGTCCGTTTCCAAGACCGTCCCGGAGATCTCCATGGTGCGGACTGCCCTTGCGCCGATATGATTTTTGCGGGCGATCCGCATCCAAATCGGTTCTGCGGTCGGAGAAGCCTGAATTCGGCGGTTCCGCTCAGCTCTTTTATCTTGTCCTTCCCTTCCTCGGCGAATCCCATGTAATAGAGGCCGGGGTATTCCGGGGCATCCCCGCAATACATCGCTATGTTCCCCCAAGGCGAGAAGAATGCGATGCTGCCTTCCGGGCAGTCTCTTTCCAGGCCTCCGTCTTTGGATAGGGGTTCCGGAGGATCGAATATCTTCTCGTTGGATCCGTAATCAGATAATTCGGCGGTGAAAGGCAGCATCCTGATCAGTGATCTGGAAGCCGGCGTATCGTTCAGAACGAAGACAACTCTGTGGGTTCCATCGTTCACTTCCATCCTGTATGCTCCGCCGTTCATTTCTCCGTTGCCTCCCTGGATTTCTGATTGCCCTTCTTCCTGAGATTCTTTGCCGCCTATGTAGCAGACGCACAATATCGAAGCCGCTATGACGGCGGCCGCAATCGCCGCTGCGACGATCATTTTCCTCATGGGGTTTCCTTCCTGAGAGGTGCGTTCCGCCTCTCTTTCATAAGGGGAATGGAATAAGAGGATTTGAACGGTTCTCCCATCGTTTACGCCGGCCGCGGATCATTCCGAATTATCATGGAAGGATCGTGCCGCAGATTTCCTCCTCTTTCTGACGCGGTCGAAGGCCAGCGCTATGACGAACGCTATGCCGATCACCAGAACCACGGTGGAACCGGGAGGGGTGTTCAGAGCGAGCGCCATGAACAGGCCGAAGATGGAAAGCCCGAGCGACAGTATCGTCCCTATGGCCATCATTTCTTTCAGGCTGTCCGCGAACAGGTTCGCTATGGCCGCCGGCATGGTGACGAGGGCTATGATCATGATTATCCCCACGATGTTCGAGACCATGACGCAGGTTATCGCTATGAGCAGATACAGGATCAGATCCAGAAGGCCGGTGCGGAGCCCGGAGATCTTGGCCTGGGTTTCGTCGAACGTCAGTATGAGGAAATCTCTGTAGAGGACGGCCACGATCGCGACGATGATCGCTGCGCAGACCGCCATGACGATCAGCATCTGGGTGCTCACATAGAGGACGTCTCCGAAGAGTATGGACTCGAAGGATGCGGGTATGATTTTCGTGCGGTCCACGAAGCACATGAAGATCACTCCCAGCGCCATCCCGACGGCCCATATCACTCCGATCGCCGTGTCCTGCCTGATGTCCTTCGCGCGCTTCAGAAGCGTCATGATGACCGCCGCGGCGACCGCGAACAGCAGGGCCCCGATCATCGGGGTCAGCCAGCTCACCATGAACACCGAGCTGACATAATAGGCGAATCCTACGCCTCCGAACACGGTATGGGCAACGCCGCCCGTGACCGAGACCATGCGGTTCACAACGACATACGCGCCGATTATGCCGCAGAGGACGCAGACTGCTGCGGTGGCCATGAACATGTTCTGTATCAGAGGGATGGACAGATACTCTATGATAGACGTCATCTGGATTCCCTCCCCAAGCGGATCCCGTATCCGAGCTCGAACATCTCCGGGGTGATCTCCGGGCTTTCCCCTATGATAGCGCGGCCGTTCACGCAGGCCACCCTTTTCACCCCCTGCGACATGGCGTCCAGATCGTGGGTGACGAGCATCACCGCGATGCCTTTCGAATTGATGTTCCGGAGGATCTCATAGACCTTTGAGGACATCTCCGGATCCAGGCTCGCAGTGGGCTCATCCAGAAGGATTGCCTCAGGGCTTCCGGCCAGAGCCCTGGCGATGAGGACGCGCTGCAGCTGCCCTCCAGAGAGGTCCCCTATGCGTTTTCCGCGGAAAGGCCCGATGCCGGCCATTTCGATCGCCCTTTCCGCGGATTCCTTCTCTTCTTCGGTATATCTGAGCTGGAATCCGCGGCTGGCGTCTCTGAGCCCGGTCATGACCGCCTCCTCCGCTTTAATTGGATAGCGGCGGTCGAAAGTCCCGTGCTGCGGCACGTATCCCAGGCGGTGCGCTCCTTTTGCCGGGCTTTCGCCGAATACTTTCGTCTCGCCTTCCATAGGCTCCAGAAGGCCCAGCGCTACGCGCAGAAGAGTTGTTTTGCCTCCGCCGTTGGGCCCGATGACGGCAAGGAAGTCGCCGTCCCGGAGTTCCAATGATATGTCCCGCAGGACCGGGGCGCCTCCGTACCCTGCGGTCACGCCGCTGAATGATACTGGGACCTCCGACATGGTCTCACTTCAAAGAGATTCCCAGGATCTCCGCGAGATCGTCTAGGAAGAGGCCGAGCTCTTTCAGGATGTCGGTTGCGGTAGGGTTCACGGCATAGACTCTGATCCCGTATGTGCTCGTCAGCGCGTCGCGGAAGGCATACCCGTCGTCGAGGGGCGACACAATCATTGATTTGGCGTTCTCGCCGGACAGTATGGCGGCCGCATCCGCAGCCGATTCCACTTCCCCGTTAGCTTCGATGGAAACCATGTCGAGGTCCATGCCCAAAGATCCCATGTATTGTCCGAGCATGTATCCCCAGGCGGGATGCCATACCATGATTTCGGTTTCCTTGCTTCCGTAGGCGTCCGCGATTTTTTCCGCCTTCGCGTCAAGGAGTCCGACCTTCGACTCGAAATCGGAGAGATTCCTGGCGTATTCGGAGGAACGGCCGGGATTGAGGTCTCTGAGCGCATCGGCGATGGCAGACGCGATCTTCTTCAGTATGGCGGGGGAAGTCCATATGTGGGCATCCATTTCTCCGTCTTCCTTCTCTTCTTCCCCGTCCTCGTGGTGGTGATGCCCGGAAGCTATGGGATCGTATTCGATGGAACCGGCCAGATCGACGATTCTCACAGATGCCGGGATATCCGATTTCACGCTCTCCAGGAAGGCGGTCTCCCATTCCACGCCGGACCCTATCTCGAAATATATCTTCGAGCTGTAGAGATCGGCGATGTTGCTGGGGGTGCTGTAAGAGGAATGGGGGTCGAACCCTTCGCCTACCATGGAAACCACCCTGTAATCGTCTCCTGCGATGGATTCCACTATGGTCTTTTCCCATGGCATGGTGACTGCGATTTTGGCCTTCTCATCGTCGCTCTGGGTCAGAACGAATGCCGCGGCCGCTCCGATGCATATCAAAGCTGCTGCGATGATGGCTGCAACGGCTATCTTATTCATAATTCTGCCCGATGATTATGGCTATTAATAATTATGCATTAAGTTATTAATTAATCATTAACAGACGGCATCCCGGTTAATAACAATCGGCATCAGTCTTGCGGATCGGACCGGAGGCTGGGCGCATCGGAAATGCCGAGCCACGTTTATAGGAAAACAGCCTTTGTATGCTCATGTCCGGCGGAACCGAATCTGAGCGTGCGTCTTTCAGCGGCAGGATCGGTTTCGTCATCGCCGCCGCCGCGTCCGCAGTCGGGCTCGGGAATCTTTGGAGATTCCCATATCTGACTTCGCATTATGGCGGAGGCATTTTCGTCGTCGTATACATCATAATGGCGCTTACGTTCGGTTTCTCCCTCATGGCCGCCGAGATCGCCATCGGAAGGAAGACAGGCAGATCATGCACCAGAGCTTTCCGCGACCTGTCGGAAAAGCATGGGTGGATCGGAGCCCTCGCCGGCATCGTGCCCGTCCTGATAGTCCCGTATTATTGCGTCATCGGCGGATGGGTCTTCAAATGGTTCGCTGAATCGGCATCCGGAGGCTTATCGGTGCTGGCTTCGGACGGCGGCGGCTTCTGGTGGGATTACATCACGGGAGGGGCGGAAGGACTGGGCGATCCGTTCGTCTGGTTCGGCCTTTTCGCTCTGATGTGCACGGTATGCATAGCCGCCGGCGTCGAGAAAGGCATCGAGAAAATGAGCAAGATACTGATGCCTGCGCTCCTAGCTATGATAGTCATCATCACGGCGTACGAGCTGACCCTTCCCGGGATCTGGGACGGAGTGGCCTTCTATCTCAATCCCGACGTTTCCAAACTCAGCATGGGCACGTTCCTCGGCGCCACCAGCCAGATATTCTATTCTATGTCCTTGGCTATGGGCATCATGATAACGTACGGCTCATACATGAGGAAAGAGGACAGCATCGAGAAGTCCGTGCGCAACATCAGCATGATCGACACCGTCGTGGCAATATTGGCCGGCCTGCTGATAGTGCCGTCGGCGTTCATGTTCGGGTTCGGGGACAGCCAGTCGATGGGGCTGATGTTCGTCTCGCTGCCGCAGGTGTTCGCCCAGATGCCGGGCGGCTCCATAGTGGCGCCGGTTTTCTATCTGATGGTGCTGTTCGCCGCTATGACATCGGCGATTTCGCTTCTCGAGGCGGCGGTATCCGGATTCGTGGATAGGTTCGGTTCCGGGCGCCGGAAGTCTCTGGCCGTATCCGCTTTGGTGGTCGCCGGTCTGGGGGCCCTATGCATCCTCGGATTCGGGCCGCTGATGACCGATCTGGCTCCGTTCGATCAGGGCGCAGGGTGGCTCGGCATTTTCGATACGGTCACCAACTCTCTGCTGATGCCGATAGTGGCCATCCTCACCTGCGCTTTTATCGGCTATGTGATAAAGACCGAACCTATCGAGGATGAAGTGGAGGCCTGCGGAAACGGGTTCAGATCCAAAGGTCTGTTCAGGATAATGATCCGCTATGTGTGCCCGATATGCCTGCTGGCGATACTGGTGTTCGGTCTGGCGGACATGTTCGGCCTGTTCTCGGTGTACTGAACCTTTCTGTCAGACGCATGCTGTCGACTGCAGCCATGTCATCTATAGGAACATCAAGGGAATAATAAAACCTGGAAGTGCGGACGGATCCGGGTCCATTCCCGTTCACATTAGTTCCAGGCGTGCCGTTGATTCCTTCGGCATCGGGGCAATCTTTCTTTCAGGGATTCATACAGAAGCTCCGTAGATCCGTCGGAATTCTGGTTGAAAGCATACATCTCCCCTCCGATCGAGATCGCTATGCACGGCCTGATCTTGGAGTAGGATGCGAGCTCGTATCTTCCGAACAGGTCGTTCTCATACTTCCCGCTGGATATGGTTCCGTCGTAATAACCCATGACGCGCTTCCCTTTGGGAAAATCCTCGAAATACTGGCAGTCGTCCACTTCATCATAGGAGAACCTGTGGTCGAAGAACGGGGCTTTCACTGTGAACCCCTCCTCGTCCATTGAGACTTCCACCGAATTGCTCATGGATCCTGCGCCTCCGTCCATGACGAATGCGAACGGGACGATCGTCAGCAGCGTGAAAACAGCCACGGCGGCGATGCGTTTGCTTCTTGGCCAGGCAGGAAGACGAGATCCTTTGGTCGCGCCTTTGGCAAAAGGAAGTAGCATCAGCCCTACGCTGGCTACGGTCAGGACCAGGCCTATGATGAGGTTCGTCGTGATCAGGGCCATGCCCAGCAGCAGGACTGCGGTCCCGATGGACAGCCATAGCCCCCATCTGGATGCCACTTCCCTGCTTTTCTTGTCGTCCATCGATCTCCAATCTATCCCCACGTTGAGGAATCTGTATCCGCTGCCATGGAGCCACATGCACAGCATCGCGCACAGAAGCGGGAAGCAGCATACCAGGATTAAGGCGGAGAACAGGAGCGAAAACCAGCTCCAGCCCCTCAGAAGTCCGAAGGCGAGCACTGCGATCGGAACCAGTACGGCGAGCACAGCATAGGGCTTGGAAGCGGGCTCCATGGAACGGTGTATCCGTTGGAAGGATAAAAGATATCGGCGCAAGGGCGTCTCATGCATCAGGAGGCATGCAGTTTTATCCCTGAAAGCGGGATACGCCGCCGATGAAGAAGTCGTATGTCACCACGATGCCAGACAACATAGGCGCGTTCCTGAAAGCAAGCAGATGTTTCGCCTCGCTCGGCATCAATATCACCAGGGTCAGCTACAACAAGGCCGTGGATATGCATACTCTCTTCATAGACGCCGAGGGTACGCCTGAGCAGCTGGCAGAGGCGGACGTGGAGCTCCGCGACATAGGCTACATACAGTCGTCCGACGGGGAGCGCACTGTGATGCTGATGGAGTTCATCCTGCGCGACGAGCCGGGCAGCGTCACCGAGGTTCTGGAGCTCATCACAGAATTTGGGTTCAACATCTCCTATATTTCGTCGCAGGAGGACGGAACGCCTTACCAGAGGTTCAAGATGGGGCTTTTCGTCGATGATACCGAGAAAGTATCCAGCTTCATCGCCAGGGTATCTGAGCTGTGCGCGGTGAACATCCTCGATTACAACAGCTCCAATACAGTGTATGACAACGCGATATTTTACAGCTCGTTCGTCTCCGCCATCTCGGGCAGCATGGTCCTGCCGCCGGAGAGGAAGGAAGAGCTTCTCGTAAACTGCAACAGAGCGATGCAGCTTCTCGACGAGAGGGGCCTGTCGCCGTACCGCACTTTCGATTCGATAGGGAAGCTCGCGGAGCTCCTGATCAAATGCAAAGGAGAGGCTTTTTCGCCCAGGGTTACCCGCCACAGAATGTCGGAGAGATCAGTCATCACGGTGATCGAGCCGCCCTGCGGGAGCAACATAACCATCATAGAATCGGAAGGTGAGATGCTGTTCGTGGATTCCGGCTATGCCTGCTACAGGGAGGAGACCCTCAGGTTCGTAAGGGAATCCGTCCCCGGGTTCGACGGGATGAGGAAGAGGATCCTGGTCACCCACGCAGATCTGGACCATATCGGGCTCTGCAACATTTTCGACGAGGTTCTGGCCAGCGAGAACAGCGCCGCATGCATGCGCGAGGAATACGAGGGGAGGGACGGCTTCAGGGAATCCAACCCGCTTCATAAGCCGTACATCAGCATCTGCAAGATACTGACCTCCTATGAGCCGGTCCGGACCGAGAAGGTGAGGGCGATGTGGAAGGCCCGCCCGGAAAGCCAGGTCCCGCTGTATCCTGTCGGATATCTTGGTGTGGGGGAGTTCGCATTCGAAGTGTACGAGGGGCGCGGCGGGCATCTGAAAGGGGAGATCGTCCTGATCGATTACGGGATGAAGGCCGCTTTCACAGGGGATATCTACGTCAATGTCCACGGCATGACCGCAGAGCAGGCGGAATACAACAAGTACGCCCCGATTCTGATGACTTCCGTGGACACGGATCCCAAGTCCTGCAAAGAGGAGCGCGAAGCGATCATGCAGCGCCTGGGCCCGGGGAAGTGGTCGGTGTTCAGCGGCCACGGCTCGGCGATGAAGTTCGAGGTAGCGGGCACCAAGCCGTAAAGCTGCCCTAGTTCCGGCGGCAAACGGGCGCGGCCGAAGCGGAAATGGATGGGGCCTGCCCCTCGCGGAAAGCAATCAGATTGCCGCGGGCAGGTCCCGTCCTGTTTCATGCGTCCCTTATGACCGTCACCGGGCACGACGCCATCGTTATGATGCGTTCCGTAGCCCCTCCGTGGAGTATGGACTGTAGGCTGCTGCGCTTGTCCACCCCCACGATGATGAGGTCATATTTGCCCGATAGGCCGAGGATTGTCTCCACCGGGTCCCCCTCGAGCACCGTTCCATCGCATTCCACTCCGGCGCCCCGGATTTCGGCGGCTATCCTGTCCACCATGGGCTGCGGGTCGTTGCCTTTCTCTTTGACGCTGAGGACCGTGATGCTGGTTCCGGAGCGTTTGGCGGTCTGAACGGCGTAATCTATTGCCGGCCTGTTCTCCTCATAGACAGGCAGAAGAACCTTCTCCAGGCGGGAGGAAGCGGATTTTAGCGTAAGGACGGGGCAGTAGCTTCCTTCTATGACTTTTTTTGCCGTGGATCCTATGCGTCCGGATCTCATCCCGCTCTTGCCGGTGATGGACATTATCATCAGATCCGCTTCCTTGGACATTTCGTTAAGGATTTCCCACGGGATCCCCTCGGCGAGCACTTCCTCGTGTTTGGCCCCTTTCCTTTCCGCAAGCTTTGCCGCGTTCTCCAGGAGCATGGTCCCTTCGATTTTGGCTTTGTAGTAGTCCTGCGTCGGGTCCACGGTCCCGAATTTGTTGAGGCCAGGCATATCAATCACAAAGACAAAGACAAGGGTCGCCGAGAATTCCATGGCGGAATGCAGAGCGAGATCGATAGCCGCATTGGAGGATGCGCTCCCGTCTATCGGCATCAGAACCTTGTCGAATTTCATCTGTTTCTCGGTCATCGTCCAATCTCCTTATAAAATAAGGTACATGATTTGATAGATATATAATCCATCATATCATAATAAGCAATAATATTCTGAATAAAGGTCAGAGACGTATCCGCGTAGGCGCTGTATGCCAATCCTGATTTTCGGTCCGGGCACGATCCCGGCGGAAGCCATCGGATAAATACCTGTTAGTCGATACTGGCCGGGCCCATGGGTTTTCCGGGAAATAGCGTCCGGCAGCGGCGGAAGGGGATGCCAGCGGCCGCACCGGACCGGGCAGCAGTCTCGCTTCTGCGGATGCAGACGGTCATTAACAGATATATCCGATGCAGAACAATACGGTTTTCTGAACATAAACGGGCGGTGGATCGGAGTCCGGCCGTTCGGAATCGGCATGACGTGCAGGAGAGCAGGCTTATGCGGAAGATACTCGAGATGATTTTGGACAGGGCGGAGTCTACGCCGGGAAAGACAGCCATATGGACTGACAAAGGGGCCTTCACATACGAAGAGCTTTGCGATTTCTCATACCGCGCGGCCGCCGCCCTGAAGAAGGAAGGGCTCCGCAGAGGGGACGGAGTCACCATAGAGCTTCCGAGATGCAAGGAATATGTCGGATTCATGCTGGGAGCTTGGATGCTGGGGGGATTCTTCGTCCCTTCCGACAGCGGCTATCCGAAAGACAGGAAGGACTATATCGCAGGCGATTGCAAGGCGAAGGTCCGCGTGACGCCCGAATTTCTGGAGAAGATGGGCCCCGAGACGCTGGACTGCGATCCGGAAGATCTCCGTCCCGAAGACAAGGCATTCATCGTCTACACATCTGGATCCACCGGGAAGCCCAAAGGGGTCATCCATTCCCATCGCTCGGTCTCCGCCATGGTCGACAGGGTCAGCGATCTCGTAGAGGTCAGGGATACGGACAGATTCGCGAATCTCTCCGCTTTCACGTTCGTAGTGGGCACCGCCAATAACATCGCTCTTCTGGCTTGCGGATGCCCCGATTACATCGTCCCCGCCGACGTCCGCATAAACCTGAACAAGCTCTCCGAATTCAATTCCGACCATGGGATCACCATAATGTTCATGGCGCCCGCGATGCTCCCTTATTATCGCCAGAAAACGAAGACCCTCCGCATGGTCTTCATCGGAGGGGAGCGCGCGGTCAAGGTCTGGTCGGACGATTTCACTATAGTCAACCTATACGGGTCGTCAGAGACATGCGGCATGGCGACCGGCTTCTTTCTGGACAGAGCTTACGACAGGACTCCGCTGGGAAAGCCGCTCAAAGGGGTCTGCGCCTATGTCCTGGACGGGAACGGCAGAGAGGCGGAGGAGGGGGAGATATGCTTCACCGGGCATTTCTCTGACGGATATCTGAACCTCCCGGAAGCCACGGCGAAGGCGTTCGTCGCCAATCCGTTCAGGGACCGCGACGGATATGACATCATGATCCGCACCGGGGATATAGGAAGGCGCCTGGAGGACGGCAGCCTGCTTTATCTGGAGCGCAACGACTGGATGGTCAACATAAACGGCCAGCGCGTCGAGCCTGGGGAGATCTCTGGGGTCATGATGACGATGCCCGGGATCATCCAGGCCGCCGTCAAAGATTTCAAAGGGACCGACGGCCAGACGTTCCTGTGCGCATACTATGCCGCATCGGGGGATATCCGGGAGGATTCGGTCCGCGACTTCCTCAGGAGCAAGCTGCCCGGATACATGGTGCCTGCGTATCTCGTCCGTATGGACAGGCTCCCGCTGAACCAAAGCGGGAAGATCGACAGGCATTCCCTTCCGGATCCCACCGCGCCCGGCAGCGGGTCGGCGGTGACGGCCGGGCCCACCGATTTCGAGGAGAACGCCGTCACCAAAGGCGTGAGGGAGATACTGAAGGAGCTCACGGGAAGGGACGATTTCCGCTTCGACGAGAATCTCGTGTATTGCGGGCTGAGCTCCCTGACTGCCATCAAGTTCGCTTCCGAGGCCATGGGAAGGTTCGGTGTGGATCTGGACGTGTCTTCGATGCTCGGGGGATGCTCCATAGCTTCCGTTTCCGGTGAGATAATAGCCAAGCTCGTTGAGAAGGCCGTTTCCGCTCCCGCGGAAAAGAAGGCCCTCAGAGACAGATATCCTCTTACGAAGCCGCAGATGGGGGTATACCAGGCGTGCTACGCCGATCCGGAGACCGTGATGTACAACCTTCCGATGCAGGCCAGGTTCGCCAAGGAGCAGCTGGCCGGCAGGGATCTGGAAGGCGCCGTCAGGAAAGCTATAGAGGCGCACCCGGGGCTGAAGTGCACCATAGAGCCGGACGGCAGAGGCGAGATGTGCATGGTCCCGCACCCTGACGCGGAGGTCAGGATAGAGCGCATCGAAGGCTCAGAATCGGATCTGGAAGAATACCGCGGATCGTTCGTCAGGCCGTTCGACATGTCCGAAGGGCTGTACAGAGCCGCGATCTTCGATACAGGGGATGCGGAGACGCTTCTCATGGATTTCAGCCACATAATGTTCGACGGCTCGTCCAGCCTCATCTTCATGGACGATCTGAGGGCCGCCCTTTCCGGGAGGGAACCTGCCGCCGAGACTTTCACCATGTTCGATCTCTCGGACGAGGAATCCGGGCGCATGTCTTCGGGAGACTATAGCCGTTCCGAGAAATACTATTCTGAGCTGCTGTCCGATGCGGACGGCACATCCGTCATACAGAGGGATGTCTACGGCGAGGCCAGGGTGAAGGGGCATCTCAGAGCGAAGCTGGATCTCGACCCCGGGAAGCTGAAGGCGTTCGCGGAGTCGGCCGGGGCGACGGAGAACGCGTTCTTCCAATCCGCGATGGGATTTGCGCTCTCGAGATTCAACTGCACAGACGATTCCTGCCATGCGACCGTATATGCCGGGAGGAAAGGCGGCAGGACCTCGCGCCTCGTAGGGATGCTGGTCAGGACCCTTCCGGTCGTGCAGAGGTTCGATCCGGACGAGAGCCCCGGAGCATTGGTCAGGCGCACCGGCGATCAGCTGGTATCCTCGATGCAGAACGATATATTCCCGTTCTCCGAGATCAGCGCCCGCTTCGGCGTGACTTCAGACGTGCTGTTCGCATACCAGGGCATCCTGGATGACGAGAGCGTACTGGATTCCCAGATGGAGATCAGGGACATCAAGAACTCTCTGACGGTCCAGGTGTATCCGATGAAGGACGGGTTCCTCGCGGACCTCGAATACGACGCATCCATGTATTCCGAAGGGCTCATGAGGAGTTTCCTGGCGACATTCGGAAGATGCGCCTTGGGATTCGTCGGCGCTCCGACGCTCAGGGACGTGGAGGTGTCCGGGGAAGAAGATGCCGCCCTGCTCAGGGAAGTGAATTCGACCGACAGCGAATATGACAGAAGTAAGACTATAGTCGACATGTTCAGAGCCAGAGCCGCGGAGCGCCCGGACGATGATGCGGTGCTGTTTGATAAGACTATAGTGTCATATTCCGAACTGGACCGGATCACCGACCACATAGCCTCATACATCTCTTCGAAGGGGATCGGGAAAGACCAGTTCGTATCCATCCTGGTGCCGAGATCCGCCGCTATGGTTGTCGCAGCGCTCGGAGTGGTGAAATCCGGCGCGGCATACCAGCCTCTGGACCCGACATATCCGGAGGAGCGTCTGCTGTTCATGATGCGCGATTCGGGGGTCAGGCTGATGATAGCGGACAGATCGCTGGCCGGCCTGGTACGCGGATACGAATGCGAAATCCTCTATACCGACGAATTCGGGAGCAGATTCGCAGGGAGAGCGCCCGATGCGAGCGCCCTGTCCCCCTCGCCGGAAGACGCTTTCGTAATCCTTTACACGTCGGGGACCACCGGAACGCCCAAAGGCTGCGTCCTGGAGAACGGGAACATAGCGGCATTCGCAGACTGGTACGGCAAGAAGGCGGAGCTGGGCCCAGGATCCAGATATGCGACCTACGCCAGCTTCGGATTCGATGCCTGCATGATGGACGTCATGGTATCCCTTTCCCGCGGCGCATGCATAGCGGTCATACCGGACGGGATACGCAGCGATCTGGGCGCTCTGGACAGGTTCTTCTCGGAGAACGGGATCACCCACGGGTTCATGACCACCCAGATGGGGCGGATGTTCATGGAGACCGCAGGATGCAGGACTCTGAAGCATTTCTTCACCGGAGGGGAGGCCCTGGTCCCCCTGAAACCGCCGGAATGGCTGGACTTCTACAACCTCTACGGACCCACCGAGACCACCGTGAGCGTGACTTCGTTCCTGGTGAAAGACGACAGCCCGCTTCTGCCCATTGGGAAGCCCAACACGAACGTGAGGGTTTACGTGCTGGACGGGGACCGCAGGATCGTCCCGACCGGCGCCTGCGGGGAGCTGTGCATAAGCGGCCCGCAGGTTTTCAGAGGTTATCTGAACAACCCGGAGAAGACCGCCGCCGTGCTGGTGGACAACCCTTACTCCGACTGCCCCGAGCATGACAGGATGTACAGGACCGGGGACATCGTGCGCCTTCTCCCCGACGGAAACGTGGATTACATAGGGCGCCGCGACGGCATGGTCAAGGTGCGCGGATTCAGGATCGAGCTCACCGAGGTGGAGAGGGCCATACGCGCATTCGAAGGGATCAGAGACGCGACCGTCCAGGCGTTCGACGCCCCCTCGGGAGGCAAGCAGATAGCGGCCTACGTCGTTTCCGACGGCAAGGTGGACGTCAGGGCTTTGGAGAGCTTCATCCTGCAGACAAAGCCCCCGTATATGGTCCCGGCCGTGATCATGCAGCTGGACAGCATACCGCTGACCGTCAACAGCAAGGTGGACAGGAGGAAGCTGCCCGTCCCGTCCATCGATATGGGCGAGGTCTCGCCTCCGCAGACCGACATCCAGAAGCGCATATTCAGGATAGCCTCGGAGGTCCTGGGAACCGACAGGTTCGGGATCGACACCGATCTGTTCCGGGCGGGGCTGACTTCCATCAGCGGAATCCGTTTCAACGTTCTGCTCTCGGACGAGTTCGGGATCCCGTTCAGATCCAAGGACATCAAGGAGAACAGCACCGTCGCCAAGCTGGAGAAGCTAATCGAGAGCTCCGCCCCGGCCAGGACGTACGAGATCCAGGACGATTATCCGCTCACCAAATCCCAGGAGGGCGTGTTCGTGGAATGCATGGCCAGGCCGGACAGCACCATCTACAACATACCTCTGCTCATCAGATATGACAGCTCCTTGGACGGGGACAGGCTGAAGGCCGCCATCGCCGATGCGGTCAACGCCCACCCGTTCATGATGGCCACGCTGGCAGCAAATGATTCCGGGGACATCCGCCTGGTCAGGAAAGGCCTGCCGACATTCTTCCCGGACGAGATAGAGGAGATCTCGGCGGACTCCCTGGATGCGGTCCTGCCCGGTCTGGCCCAGCCGTTCCGGCTCATAGGCTCGAGGCTGTTCCGCATAAAGCTCGTCCATGCCGGCGGGGATCATCTGTTCGTCGAGATGCACCATATAATCAGCGACGGAACTTCCATGAAGGTCCTCTTGGACGACATCTCCAAGGCTTATTCCGGGGAGAAGCCTGAGCCGGAGAGGTTCAGCGGATTCGAAGCTTCGCTGAAAGAGGCCGATGAGAGGACGCCGGAGGCCCTCGCCGCCGCCAAGAAGTATTATGAAGACCTGCTGGCCGGGTACGACAGGGATTCCCTGCCCAGAGGCGACAGATACCGTCCGGATCCCGGCGCCGCCGGCACACTGATGATGAAGAGCGGCGGAGGTCTGGGGAGGAAGCTGGCCGAGCGCTGCGAGAGGGCCGGGATCACCATGAACGGCCTGCTCTGCGCGGCTTTCGGATACGTCCTGGCCAGATACAGCGGCAGCGAGCACTCCATATTCGCCACGATCTACAACGGAAGGAGCGATTCCAGAACGATGGGATCGGTGTCGATGTACGTCAAGACCCTCCCTGTTCTCTGCGACGTGTCCGACGATTCCATGTCGCCTCTGCGCCTGTCGGAGAGGATAGGGGACCAGATTCTGGACAGCATGGCCAACGACATCTATTCTTTCGCGGAGATCAGCCGCGAACTCGAGGTCAAAGCCGACGTGATGTTCGTCTACCAGGGAGACGGGTTCAGGTTCGACAGATTCTGCGGGAAGCCCTCCGAATCGGTCCAGGTGAGCCTGTCCGGAGAGAAGGAGCCGATACTGTTCCAGGTGGCCATGGACGGCGACGAGCTGGCGTATATGGTGGAATTCGACAGGAACAGATTCACCCCGGAGTTCATGGAGTTCTTCGCCAAGTCGTTCGACAGGGCCGTCTCGGAGTTCCCGGCCTGCACGATGCTGAGGGAGGTCGACCTGACGGAAGGGAAGACCTTGGAGGCGGTCGCCAGGATGAACGATACCGCCGTCCCGTTCGACATGTCCGCCACGGTTGTGGACATGTTCAGAAGGAATGCCAGGGAGCGCCCGGGCAATATCGCCGCCGTCTATATGGGCGACAGCCTGACCTACGGGGAGCTGGACGAGAAGACCGATTACATCGCCGACTACATCCATTCCAAAGGCATCGGGAAGGACGAGTACGTCGCAGTTCTGGTGCCCAGGTCTTTATTCATGGTAATAGCAGCAGAAGGCGTGATAAAATCCGGGGCCGCGTATCAGCCTCTGGATCCGACCTATCCTGAGGAGCGCCTCCTGTTCATGATGCAGGATTCCGGGACCAGGCTCCTGATAGCCGACAGGTCCCTCCGCGGGCTGGTCTCCGGCTACGGCGGCGATGTCCTGTATACCGACGAGATCGACGGCCTGTGCTCCGGCCGGCGCCCCGACGTGGCCTCTCTGGCCCCGTCCCCGGAGGACGCATTCATAATCCTGTATACTTCAGGGACCACCGGGACCCCCAAGGGATGCGTCCTGGAGCACAGGAACATCGTCAGCTTCCTCAAATGGATGATCCCGGAGGTCGGCCACCCCAGCACGTCCAGATACGCATCGTATGCGAGCTACGGGTTCGACGCGTGCATGATGGACATCCATTCCTCCCTCTCCGCAGGAGCCGCAGTCCACATCATCCCGGAGGAGATGCGCAAGGATCTCGCTGAGATCGACAGGTACTTCATCAGCAGCGGGATCACCCACGGCTTCATGACCACCCAGATGGGAAGGATGTTCATGGAGGCCACCCAATGCAGGTCTCTGAAAGCCTTCATGGCGGGAGGGGAGAGGCTGGTGCCGCTGAACCCGCCCGGCTGGGTCGATTTCTACAACATCTACGGGCCTACGGAATGCACGGTCAACGTGACCACATTCAAAGTCAGGGACGACAGCCCGCTGCTCCCGATAGGCAGGCCGAACACCAATGTCAAGCTGTATGTCCTGGACAGGAGCGACAGGATCGTCCCGGTGGGATGCTGCGGCGAGCTCTGCATAAGCGGCCCGCAGGTTTTCAGGGAATACCTCAACAATCCGGAGAAGACCGCCAAGACCGTCACCAGAAGTCCGTTCTCCGACGGGCCGGGCTTCGGCCGCCTTTACAGGACCGGGGATGTGGTCCGCATGCTCCCGGACGGGAACATCGATTATATAGGGCGCCGCGACGGGATGGTCAAGGTGCGCGGGTTCAGGATAGAGCTGGCCGAGGTGGAAGGCGCGGTGCGCGGATATCCGGGCATAAAAGACGCCACCGTGAAGGCATTCGACGACCCTGCCGGAGGGAAGTCGATCACAGCTTACGTAGTCTCGGATTCGCAGGTGGATTTCAGAGGCCTGGCCGATTTCATCAGAAGCTCCAAGCCTCCGTACATGGTCCCCGCCCACTTCGTCCAGCTGGATTCCATCCCCATGACGGTCAACGGGAAGGTGGACAGGAGGAAGCTCCCGGAGCCGTCTTCCGAGCCCAGGAAGGCCGGCAGGGAGCCTTCGGGTCCGACGGAGACCAAGCTGTGCGAGATATTTGCCGGCGTCCTCGGCCTGAAGAAGGTCTACGCGGACGACGATTTCTTCGAGATCGGCGGGACATCCATCTCGGCATCGAAGCTGGTGCTTAGCTGCATGAACGCCGGGTTCCCAATAGTCTACAAGAACGTCTTCGACAACCCCTCCCCGGAAGCCCTGGCCAGATTCATGGGCACCCTCGGAAAGGCCGGGGAGGAGGAGAAGAGGGCGGCGATCGACGAGAGTCCGCTGGCGGCCAACGTCGAAGGCAGCCTGGACTCCATAAGCTCGCACAGCCCCCGCAGGATCCTGCTGACAGGGGCGACCGGATATCTGGGCGCCCACGTGCTCTGGGAGCTCCTCAGGAGGAACGCCAAGCATGTGGCCTGTCTGGTGAGGAGCGGCAAGGGCCAGACATCCGAGGAGAGGCTGAAGACTGTTTTCATGTATTACTTCGGAGGGATGGCTCCCGACGATCCGCTGAAGAGCGTGGAAGTGATAGACGGGGACATCACGGACAAGAACCTCAAGGAGAAGCTGGAGGGGCGCAGTTTCGACACGATCATAAACTGCGCGGCGGTGGTCAAGCACTTCGCGGCCGACGACTCCATCGAAAAGGTGAACGTGGGCGGGGTCAGGAATCTGATCGGCCTGGCCGAGAGCACCGGATCCTTGCTTGTCCAGATATCCACTGAGAGCGTCGCCGGGGAATCCGTCAACGGAAGCATACCCGCCGACAGGAAGCTGAAGGAGAGCGAGCTCGACTTCGGGCAGAACCTGGACAACAAGTACGCCCGCTCCAAGTTCATGGCCGAGGAGGAGATAATAAAGGCGATCCCGGGAGGCCTGAAGGCGAAGATCATCCGCGTCGGGAACCTCATGAGCCGCGACAGCGACGGGGAGTTCCAGATCAATTTCGGCACCAACGCTTTCATGAAGCAGATGAGGTCCTATGTGAAGCTGGGATTCTTCCCGGTCACAGACATGGACACGGAAGTGGAATTCTCGCCCATCGACATGGTCGCCAAGGCCGTCGTAATCCTGGCCGGCACCCCGGAACAGTTCACCGCGTTCCATGTCAACAACTGCCACAAGGTGCACATGGCGAACGTCTTGAAGGTCATGAGGGACAACGGCATGCCGGTGGAAGTGGTTTCCAGGAAGGAGTTCGACAGGAGGTTCACGGAAGCCATGAAGGACGAGGCCAACGAAGAGTTCGTATCCGGCCTGATAAGCTATCTGGGCAACGCAGGAGAGACCCGCAGGTTCGTCGCGGCGGACGACGCGTACACCGTGAAAGCGCTGTACAGGCTGGGATTCTCGTGGCCCATAATCTCCGACGGATACATCGACAAGGCGTTCAAGACGCTGAAATCACTGAGGTTCTTCAGATGAAGCCGGGGCAGGTCAGGCCATCCCCTGCCTTGCCGCCCGGAACCGGACGGAAACGGCGGCAGGAGGCGGCATGAAGGTCAGGACGTACTATTCGGAGACCTATGCTCTGGAGGATCCATCGGTATATTCCGCTTTGTACAGCCGGATGCCGGAATGCCGCAGGAGGAAAGCGGACAGGTTCCTTTTCGGCAAGGACAGACGCCTCTGCGTAGGCGTATGGGCCCTCCTCCGCGAAGCATTGGAGGATCTGGGGGAGAACCCGGATTCCGCCGAGATCGGAACCGGAAAGAACGGGAAGCCGTTCCTGAGGGATTCCCGGGTCAGATTCAACATGTCCCACTCGGAGGAGCGCGTGGCGTGCGCCGTATCCGATTCCGATGTGGGCTGCGACGTGGAGATGGTGAAGTATGCCGGCCTGGACATCGCCGGGAGGTTCTTCCACGGCTCGGAATACGAAGACATAGCGGCCGCGGAGGGCACCGGAGATATGCCTGCCCTGTTCTGCCGCTACTGGACCCTGAAGGAGAGCTTCATGAAAGCCACTGGGCTGGGGATGTCCCTGCCGCTGGATTCCTTCCGCATAGATCTGGGGGACCCGATACGCGTGGATCAGAAAGTCGATTCCCGGGAGTACCGCTTCAAGGAATACGATCCGCGCGACGGATATCGCTGCGCCGTATGCTCCGCGGGGGAAGGGTTCGAGCCTTCTCTGAGAGCCGTCGACCTATCCGGGCTGATCCGATGCCGTCCTATTTATCGAATCACGGAGATATCGGAGCCGTATCCGCAGGGGGATGAGATATGGCAGGCACCAAGGATGGGGCGGAGGGGCGGCATACCTTCTTCATGTTCAGAAAGCGCCCTGCCAACGACGTCCTGGACGAGATCGTCCAATACAGGGACCGCCGCGCCGACAGGATAGTCGAGACCATAATAATCGCGGTCATCATCATGAACATAGCCTGGATATACCTCGGCGAAGCCAAGATCCGCGACATAGAAGGGTCCCTGGATATGGTCTATGCTTCTCTGACCGTCATGGCGCTCAGCGCTGCGGGCTGCTTTTTCATAGGGAGCCGGTGGTGGACCAAATTCGTCCTGATCGGATCGATAATGTTCAATTCATTCATCATAATAGCTGCCGTGGACTACTCGATGATGATTCTGATGCTGCTCCCTGTGATATCATGCGGCATATATTACCGCAACAATTTCATCAAAGCAACCATAGTCATCGGCGCCGTCCTGATGCTCGCAGGGCTCCTGATAAACGACTACCTGTCGCCCCTCATGATCGGGATGTACCAGGGAATGACAAGATTTGACAGGGCGATTTCTCTGATACGGGTGTACTACATCGTCGATCTCCTCATCTATCTTCTGGTCTGCATACCCTCTTATTATGCCGTCAAGATCGGAATCGACGACATCAGAAAGCAGTCCGACCTGAGGAAAGAGAAAATCGGGGTCGAGAAGGAGATGTCCAATGCCAGGGGGATACAGCAGGGCCTCCTCATCACGGATTTCCCCTGCAAGCCCTACTGCGACGTGTCCTCGTCGATGTCGGCCGCGATGGATGTGGGGGGAGACTTCTACGACTGCTTCACGGTAGGTGACGACCGCCTTGCCATAGTTGTGGCCGACGTTTCCGGGAAAGGCCTTCCCGCGTCGCTGTTCATGGCCACTTCGATGACCCTGATAAGGTCCAACGTGCAGGCGGGCGGGGATCTGGACAAGGCGATGGAGAAAGCCAACCGGGAGCTTTCCGCGACGAATTCCATGAAATACTTCGTCACCGTCTGGATCGGGGTCATAGACCTCAGGACCGGGGACGTCTGCTTCGTCAACGCCGGCCACAACCCTCCTTTCATATGCAAAGGCGGGAAATACGAGATGCTTAAGTGCCAGCCCGACTTCGTCTTCGGGAGGAAGAAGAGGATAAGCTATAACAGGCAGTATTTCCACCTGGACATCGGGGACGGCATCTTCCTTTATACCGACGGCGTCACGGAGGCCGCGAGAACCGACGGGGGCACGTTCGGGGAGGAGCGCCTTCTGGGATCCCTTTCCTCCGTAGCCGGCGAATCCCCGGACAGAGTTCTGGAGAAGGTGAGGTCGGACGTGGCGGAATTCGTCGGGAGCGCCAGGCAGAGCGACGACATGACCATGCTGGGCCTAACATACATCCGCCCATATGACATCCGGCCGGACGAAGGGATAAAGGTCCGCGCCGACAGGCAGGGTTATGCGCAGGTGATGGAGCGCATCAGGCAGAGGATGGCCGATGCCGGGTGCTCCCCGCGTACGGTGACCGAGATGGAGACCGCATGCTCCGAGATATTCGCCAACATAGACATGTATGCCTATGCCGGCAGGGAGGAGAAAGGGGACGTCCTGGTGACAACCGACGTGGTCAACGGCGCCGTCCGCGTCACATTCACGGATTGGGGTGTGCCGTTCAATCCGCTGGCGCGCAAGGACCCCGATCCGATAAACAGTTTCAAGGAGCGCCGGCGCGGAGGATTGGGGATAATGCTCGTGAAGAAGATATGCGACGAAGTATCCTATTCCCGCGAGGATGGCCGCAATATATTGAAGTTGGAGAAGGAGATGTGATTCTCATGGAAATAGGGATAGAGAAGAAAGACGGAGTGACGACCATATCGCCCAAAGGGAACATCGACTATGTTACCGCGCCCGAGCTGGACGAAGTCGTGGAGAGGGAATCCGCATCCGCGGCTTCGCTCGTGTTCGACATGACCCACGTTTCGTACATCTCGTCTGCCGGGCTCAGGTCTCTGCTGAATGCGGACGAGCTCATGGAGGAAAAGAACGGGATAAAGCTGGTGAACGTCAACAAGGAGGTCAAAGCCGTGCTGGATATGACCAACTTCTCCGGCCTTCTGAAGATAGAGTGAAGCAGGCGCAGTGAAATCTGTGCATTTATTAATTAAATAGCGAATCTTATTACCGATGTTCAGGGCCAGTTAGGTCCGAAAAACGTCGGAGGCTGCCGGATGAGGCCGATAATGGTGCTGGCGATCGCGCTGGCCGTGTCGATATCGCTGTCGTATGTTTCAATGGCCGATGAGAGATCGGCCGATGCGGCGCAGGAAGATGACGGAGCGCATTTCTATAGAGGAATCCGGCGGCAAAAGATATCTGCGTCTCTACGGCGATGAGGGATTCTTCCTCAGGATCCTCATCGACGAGAGCGATGCTCACCGGGAACCGGAAGACGATGACGAATTATTTGATGCCGTGGAATACGTCGGAGACAAAATCACCACAGGATGAGCCGTCCCGAGGGAGGGATCAGGCGCCATGCCCGACGGAGATGGCGACATCCTTTCCCAAGCTCCGTCGCAGCACGTCATGAAGCATCACATGCGGGGACCCCTGGTCGTCCACGACGTCGCAGTCGACGCCATACACGTCCCTTATCGCATCCGGCACGATGACGTCCTTCGGGGCGCCGACCGAATGGATCCTCCCCGGTTTTTCCATGAGCACAACCACATCGGCGAATTTCGCGGCCAGGTTGAGGTCGTGGCTTATCATCACGACGGTCATGCCCGTCCTGTGCGAGAGCTCTTTGAGGAATGATGTAACGTAAACCTGGTGCCTGACGTCCAGATTCGAGGTCGGCTCGTCCAGAATGAGTATGCGCGTCTGCTGGACCAGACCCCTGGCTATGGCGACCTTCTGGTGCTGGCCTGCAGACAGCTCGCTGAATTCCCTGCCGGCCAGATCCTCTATCTCCATCGCTCTCAGGGCGCGATATGTGGCTTGGAGGTCTTTGGAAGCGGTGCGGCGGCTCTGATGCGCGAAGCGGCCCACAAGGACGGTCTCCACGACGGTGAGCCTGTTCATGTCCGAAGATGTCACCGGAACGTATCCGACGATCTTTGCCAGGTCTTTCAGCCTGTATTCGGATACTTTCCTGCCGAGTATCCTGACTTCTCCCGCGGACGGCTTCACGCTTCCCGTCAGGCATTTCACCAAGGTTGATTTGCCCACTCCGTTAGGGCCGATTATGCATGTCAGCCCCGGGCCGTCCAGAGCCAGATCTATGCTTTCGAGCACGTTCGGGCGTCCCCTGTACCCGCACGACATCCCTTCGACTTCGATGACGGGTTCCATCGCCATACCTCCTTCCCTTGTTTGATTATGAGGTACAGGAGTATCGGCGCCCCGAGGAACGCAGTTATGACTCCGACCTGGATGGAATGCCCGTATACCACGACATGGCCGATGATGTCCGCCGCCAGCAGAAGGAGGGCTCCGAACGCGGCGGATGCGGGGATCAGATAGCGGCTGTCCGATCCTACGATGAGGCGGGCGATATGGGGGCACACCAATCCGACGAAACCTATCAGGCCGGTGAAGCTCACGATGCCGGCGGCCAGAAGCGAAACCACCAGCAGAGCGATGACTCTGAGGCGCTCGGCGTTTACTCCGATCGAGCGCGCGGATTCGTCGCCGGCCGCTATGACATTGAGCCTGCGGGCCATCAGCTGGCATGCAAAGGTCCCGGCTATGACGAACGCCGTCATCATGAGCACATGGCTCCATTCGCGGATGTCGGTGGTGCCGACGGTCCAGGCGAATATTGCTGCCTGCGTGTCCGGGTCCGCATAGAGGCGTATCAGCGTCGACGTCGCGTTGAACATGTACATTATGGCGATGCCGGTCATGATCATCGTGGCCGGGGATGCCGATCTGAGCTTGGAGACGGCAAGAATGACGGCCGTGGGTATCAGAGCGAAGAAGAAGGCATTGGCTACCACCGCAAACCCGGATGCGGTCAGCGACAGCCCCAAAGCCATCGCTACAGTCGCTCCGAACGCGGCCCCCGACGATATCCCGGTGGTATAGGGATCGGCCAGAGGGTTGCGGAGTATGCTCTGCATGACGGCACCGGCGGCCGCGAGCCCGACTCCCGCCAGAACGTCGCAGCAGATGCGGGGCAGCCTCCACTGGAACATTATCCAGTCGGCCGTCTCGTCATAGACATTCCCAGTGAGGTGGGCCCAAACGACCCTGTATGTCTCGAAGAAATCGATGCGGTAGTCGCCGATGTTCATTCCGATCCCGGCGGCAATGAACGCAGCGGCTATGCATGCGGCAATGAATGCCAGCCTGCGGAGCGTCCCCTTTCTGAAGTCCGAAATCTCTTCTTCGAACTCTTCGCTCTCGTCCATCCAAGCGTCCACCGAACGCCTCACTATGTCCCCGGTCATGTCCCGCCCCTGTCGCGTCCGATCAGGAATACCGACATGCCTCCGATCTCCTCGTCGTATCCGACACGGGCCTTCATTCCGAAGACTTCGCGTATCATTTCTGCCGTGATCACTTCCTCGGCAGTGCCCATGGACACGATCCTGCCGTTCTGCATCACTATAATGCGGTCGCAGTATCTGGCGGCCAGCTGCAGGTCGTGCGTCACGATGATTATCAGGATATCCCTCTCGGAGACTATGGTGCGGCACAGGTCCATGAGGTCGAACTGGTGGTTGATGTCCAGATGGAGCGTCGGTTCGTCCAGAAGAAGGACCTCCGGCTCCTGGGCAAGCGCCTGGGCGATCATGACCCTCCTCCATTCCCCTCCGGAAAGCTCGCTGACGTCGCGGTCGCTGAATCCCAGCACGCCGGTGGATTCCATGGCGGAGCATACGATGTCCATCTCAGCATCGGTGTTCTCGTCCAGCATCCCCGCGCGGGAATACCTGCCCATCCTGACGACCTCCATCACGGAGAACGGGAAATTCATGTGGGAGTTCTGCTCCACAGTGGCCATGACCCTCGATCTCTCGTGTTCGGACAGTTCCCTGACATCGATCGAACCGCATTTGCGATGGCTGGGATCCATAGACTCTTCGGAGAAGTTCAGCAGCCTGACCGCGCCTTTCTGCGGTCTGTATTCTGCGTTGATGCAGTTTAGAAGCGTGGTCTTTCCAGATCCGTTCTGCCCCAGAATCCCCACGACTTCCCCTTTTCTCGCTTTGAAAGCAAGCCCGTCCAGGATTTTCTTGGATCCGTGCGAGAAGCTAACGCCGTCGATATCCAGGACTGCCATGTCAGCTCCTCCATACTTCGTTCTTTCTAGAGCGGAGGATCCACAGGAAGAACGGCGCTCCGATCACCGAAGTCACCGTCCCCACGGGAAGCTCGTAAGGAGGCAGGGCCCCTCTGGCGAACGTGTCGACCAGCATGAGGAAAACAGCTCCTCCGAGCATGCAGATCGGGACCAGTTTTTTATGGTCGGGCCCCAGGAGGGATCTGAACATATGGGGCACGATGAGGCCGACGAAACCAATCACGCCGCAGATGGAGACGCAGGTCGCGACGAGTATCGACGATCCCAGCAGAACCATCAGGCGCACCCTCTTCACGTTGACTCCGAGGGCGCGGGCTTTGGATTCCCCCGCGGTCATGAGGTTGAGCGCGCGTGCGTTCAGGGCGATCAGCGCGGCTCCCAAAGCTATCGGGCCGGCCATGAGACGCAGGTCGCTCCATCCGCATCCGTCGAAGCTCCCCAGCATCCAGAACACGATCGATGTGACCGTGTCCGCATCAGAGAAGAATTCTATCATCGAAGTGAATCCGCTGAAAAGAGCGCTGACCGCCATTCCCGCGAGAAGGAGCATGGTGGTCTGGACGCCGCCCGCTCTTTTGTACGCCAGGGCATAGACTAGCAGCATCGTCATCATAGCCATCCCGAAAGCGCTGAGTATCGTGCCCCAGGAGCTCATGATTATGGCGGATCCGTAAGCTATGTAGAAAGTCGCGCCGAAGGATGCTCCCGAGGAGATCCCCAGCACGGACGGCGAGGCCATGGGGTTGCGGAACAGCGCCTGCATGGCTAGCCCGCTGAGGGACAGGGCCGCGCCGACGAGAGCCGCGCATGCCACCCTCGGAGCGCGCATGTCGCAGACGATCATCTCGGTCGCCCAGTCTCCATGGCCGGTCAGGGCGGCCCAGACATCCCCCAGAGGAATGCGGGCCGACCCTATGGTTATGCAGAGCACATAGCCTGCCGAAAGGGCCGCAGCCAGGATCAATACGGATACGGCAGCTCTGCGGCGGCGTTTCCTGTCCAGGGCTACTGCCCTCTCTTTCAGCCCCGTGCTCTGCATGGTATCGGGTTTCAGGCGGCCCTCATCTTCTCGGCCATGGACCTGGAGTCTGCCTTGTAGAATCCGATTACCTGCGGCTGGGCCTTCACGATGTCCTCGTCCGACATCTTGTTTCCCATGAGGCTTCCGTCGAAGACGTTGTCCAGCTTGAGGACGGATGCGAAGATGCCTCCCATGAGGGTGTTGGATCCCACGGAATTTCCGGAGGCGGTCTCGACGTAGAACGTCTTCTTGGCTTCGGAGCCGTCGATGGCCTTCTGCATGACGTAGATCTTGGCCAGGACGGAGGTCATCATGGCATCGGTGTTGTCGTACCCTATGACCTTTCCGATCATCTCCATGGTCGAGAGGACCATGGCAGGGGAGTTGGAAAGCAGGTAGATGAACTGGATGTTGCTGGCCTTGCTTTCGATGGCGGTGTTGGTACCCCACCAGGAGGACTTGTTGGTCGACCTGATGTTGTATTCGGACATGAAGACGATAAGCTTCTCGTCTCCGGGGACGGTTCCACAGTAGCTCAGGAGGTCTTCCTGGGCTCCTCCGATGACCTTGACGGAATCGGGGACGGTGAGGCCGTATTTGCTCTCGACGCCGCTCTTGACGCTCGACGGGATCGCATCGATGAGCTCCCAGAGCTTCGCATCGGCTTTGGGGGTGCTGCCGGAGTGCGCGGTTTCGCCGTAGTAGTCGCAGAGTATCATGTATATAGTATCGACGTAGGCGTCGGTGTAGCACAGGATTTTGGTCGGAGTGAAGTTGATCTTCTTGTCGGCGAACGCCGCGCTCGTGCCGAGGCTGGTGTTGTCGAAGGTCTTCACGGTGAGGGTGCCTGTCGGAGTTCTGACGGCGGCCATAGGCAGCCCGCTGTTCCTTTACATGCTCATCAAGAGATCGAAGAAGCCTACTATCTGAAGTAAAAATAGATCCGGAGCGGTCTTAGGATGATTGCCGCATCATAGGATATGAGATTTTCCAGGAAGGCTAAGAGGGACCGGATTCCTGATGCCGCCGGGATGTCTCTGCGCTTGGAGGCTCTCTTGTTTCCTTAGAGCATGCCGTGGATGCGTTCATCTGTTTCCTGACGCTGTGCCCTCGGCATGCCGGAATCCCGCCGCGCATCTTCCAGCAGGCGCTCCGGCATTGTCCCGCAGGATTGTATGCTTGTCGATTCTTATTCTTGCGGCTGTTTTTCATTGTTCCCTTTTCGATCTGCTTTGCTCTACCTTCTGGCTGCAGTGAAGCGACTGCATTTGGATTCATTCATATCGCTCATAAAAATGAGATATACAAATTAAAAAATCCCATTAATATTGTTGGATGATGAATATCATTAAATCCTTATTTTTGTTAAAAAGTATGACCTGAAGTTCAACTAGCAGGCGGTATTAAAATGGAAAAAAACAAGATCATAGCTATCGTTGCTGTCCTGATAGTCGCTGTAGCGGCTATTGCGGCAGCGGTGGTGCTTACTTCTGGAAACGGAAGCAAAGATATCAAAGTCACAGGGGTTTCGCTTGACAAGACCTCCCTTGCTTTGGATACGGGCTCAGAAGCGACGCTCACGCCGACTGTTTCCCCGTCTGACGCCACCAATAAGAAAGTCACTTGGAAATCCAGCAACACATCTGTAGCCACGGTATCCGACGGCGTTGTCAAAGCTGTTTCAGCAGGCAGCGCGACCATAACTGTGACTACGAGCGACGGAGGTAAGACTGCGACATGCAATGTCACCGTCAGCACTCCGACTACGACGGTCGCTGTAACCGGCGTAGAACTTGACAAATCCACAATGGTAATTGCGAAAGGTTCTTCATCATCGCTGACAGCCAATGTTTTGCCATCCAATGCCACCAATAAGAACGTCACTTGGAAATCCAGCAATACATCTGTAGCTACGGTTTTTAACGGAACTGTAACCGGCGTTTCTGAAGGGACTGCCGTCATAACCGTCACGACTGTCGACGGGGCAAAAACCGCGACATGCAACGTCACAGTCAACAAAGACTACAGCGGCGTCGTTCTCGGCGACATAGGGACTTATGTGCCGATATACGGGAACGCGAACAACGACCTGTACGTAGATGGCACCGATGTCGAGATGATCAGTTCCATCATCGCCGGAACCACCAAATATGACGCGGCCAAAATGCCTTTCGCAGACGCGAACCTTGACGGCGCCATCGACTCGAAGGATGTCGGGATAGTGCGCAACATAATCAGCAGGACGCCCTGCGAGGTCTTCTACCAGGACTATTACGGCGACGCCACTCCGGTCAACTTCCCGCTGACCAACAGGAACATCGCCGTAACATACTACCAGCAGGCCGAAGCCTGCGCCGTACTCGGCGTACTGGATGACGTCAAAGTCGCGTCGAAGGCTGCCACCGTTTACGGGACCATGTGGCCTACCCTCTCCGACGGAGACACCGTGGAATGGGGGACGACCGGCTCCAGCGCCATCACCGATGATGCGGTGGAGAAATTCATCGCAAACGATGTTTCTCTCGTGGTCTGCACGCCCAGGACCGAGAACCATGATCTCGCTGTGCGTCTCCACAGCGAACGCAACATCGATTTCATACAGCTGTGGTACAACGGGAACTATTGCCTTTCGACCATCCAGACCATGGGCATCCTGATGGACAAGGAAGACAAATCCAGAGCTTACATGGACTACTGCAACAAGGTGTCCGATCTTCTCACCAGCAAAATCACCGATACGACTTCCAAGAACTTCTTGGTCATGGACAAGTATTATGTGGATTCCGACAAGCTCGAGCTGATGGCCAACGAGAGGCACGGAAGCTATGTGCTCGTCGACAGATATCTCGGGAACGCATATTACGAGGACGGAACCAACCAGTTCGGATTCGTCAGCCACAATCTCGAATGGCTCGTCGCCAACAGCGACAAATTCGATTACATCCTGTTCGCCAAGTCAGGGATTTCCGGATATGCCGACGATCAGACGACAGGAACATATTACACCCAGGAAGCCTACAACGCCGATTTCGAGAGTCAGATTGAGCCTTTCACCAAAGTGAAGGCATACAAAAACGGAAACATCGTCGGAAGCTCATATCCGAACATATTCGGGTATTCCGCATACGCCATCCTTCCTCTGATCGCCGCACAGGTCTATCCCGATCTCATATCGATCGACGACGCCAGAGATCTTCTCCAGGAATGGTTCGACAATTACAACGTCGTCGACATAGATGTGACCACGCAGGGCGCGGTCTCATACACCGGCAGCGCCTACCAGACCAGCTATCCTAAGCTCAACACCGTCAGCTATGACGATGTCACTCTCGGAGGCATCGGAACGTATGTGCCCATATACGGGAACGCGAACAACGATCTGTTCATAGACAGCACCGATGTCAGCATGCTGAATTCCATCATCGCCGGCACCACCAAATACGACAGCACCAACATGCCCTTCGCAGACGCGAACCTCGACGGCGCCATCGACTCGAAGGATGTCGGGATAGTGCGCAACATAATCAGCAGGACGCCCTGCGAGGTCTTCTACCAGGACTATTACGGCGACGCCACCCCGGTCAACTTCCCGCTGACCAACAGGAACATCGCCGTAACCTACTACCAGCAGGCCGAAGCCTGCGCCATACTCGGGGTTCTGGACGATATCAAGGTCGCGTCGAAGGCTGCCACCGTTTACGGGACCATGTGGCCTACCCTCTCCGACGGAGACACCGTGGAATGGGGGACGACCGGCTCCAGCGCCATAACCGATGATGCGGTGGAGAAATTCATCGCAAACGATGTTTCTCTCGTGGTCTGCACGCCCAGGACCGAGAACCACGATCTCGCGGTGCGCCTCCACAGCGAGCAGAACATCGATTTCATACAGCTCTGGTACAACGGGAACTACTGCCTTTCGACCATCCAGACCATGGGCATCCTGATGGACAAGGAAGACAAATCCAGAGCTTATATGGACTACTGCAACGGCATCGGAGACGAGCTCAAATCCAAGATCGGCGATGCCAATAAGGACAAGAGAATTCTCGTCATCAGCGGGTATGATGCCGCGAAAGACCAGATCTCGATCCTGGCCAACGAGAGGCACGGAAGCTATGTGCTCATAAATAAGTACCTCGGAAACTGCTACTACGAGGACGGAACCAACCAGTTCGGGTTCGTCTACCATAACGTGGAGTGGCTCGTCGCCAACAGCAGCAAGTTCGATTATATCGTCTTCTGCATGTCAGGGAACTCCGGATATGCCGATGACCAGTCCACCGGCACATATTATACGCACGAAACCTACAACAAAGCCTTCGAGACCGCCGTCTCCTACTTCGAGAAGACCGGCGCATACAAGAACGGCAACATAGTCGGAAGCGAGTATCCGAACACCTTCGGCTATTCCGCCTACCCTCTGATGAAGGTCATCGCCGCGCAGATCTATCCCGACGAGTTCACATTGGAAGACGCTCTCGCAGACCTCCAGGAATGGTTCGACAGCTACAATGTGGTCAGCCTTGACGTAAACAAGGACGGGGCCATCTCCTACACCGGAACCGAATACAAAGTCAGCTATCCTCAGATGGGTATCTGATCGAAACTGCTGGGTCCGGGCGCAGATGCCCGTTCCCGCCTTTACTGGCGGATCCCGCCGCAGGGACCCGCCCAGTTCCGAAGGAGGCAGCGATATGTTGGAGACCAGCGAAAAAATCATCGACGATGCTGTGGACGCATGGATGGCCGATGATGTCAGAATCGAAGAGACCGTGACGAACTACCATAAAAACACGGTCAAAAAAATCACGTTCATCGTACTGTGCCTAATCGTCGCTCTGCTGGCCGCAGGGTATGCCATGACTGTCGGGGATTATCAGGTCGGATTCTGGCATACATACGAGGTAGTGTTCGAACACCTGATGGGCAACGTCCCGGAGGCCGATGAGACAGCAGACTATCTTATATGGGGCTGGAGGCTTCCGAGGATATGCACCGGAATCCTCGCCGGAGCAGGGTTGGGCGCCGCAGGGGCCGTGATGCAGAGCATCCTCCGCAACCCTCTTGCCGACCCTTATACCACTGGGATATCATCGGGAGCCGGTTTCGGAGCCACCATCGCCATCGCGCTCGGATTCACGGTGGCCAACGGGGCTTATGGGATCGTAACCAACGCATTCATATTCGCCCTCATACCGACCGCCGTGATCATCGTGGTATCGAAGATGAAAGGTGCTTCCCCGACCACCATGATCATGGCCGGAATCGCAGTCATGTATATTTTCAACGCATGCACCACGATGATAAAGCTGTGGGCGGATCCGGACAAGCTGTCTGCGATATTCGCATGGCAGGTGGGATCGATAGACGGAGCTACCTGGGTGCAGGTCTATTTCATGGCCGGAGTCGTCATCGTCGGGTACTTCATCCTTCAGCTGATGTCGCGCAAGCTCAATGTCCTTTCCACGGGGGATGAAAGCTCCCGCTCGATCGGAGTGAACGCCAATTCGC
The DNA here is from genome assembly GCA_016281925.1 of Methanomassiliicoccaceae archaeon. Lineage (GTDB taxonomy): Archaea > Thermoplasmatota > Thermoplasmata > Methanomassiliicoccales > Methanomethylophilaceae > Methanoprimaticola. Next base: position 1,870 of record JAEEJP010000061.1, on the reverse strand, counting down.
TCAGGATCGTCTGCATGCTGATAGTTTCCCTTCTTGCCGCAGGAGTCGTCAGTTTCACAGGGCTCATCGGATTCATAGGCCTTGTTTCCCCTCACATCTCCAGGCTGGTGATAGGGTCTGACAACAGATTCCTAATACCTGCATCCGCCGCATTCGGAGCCGCGCTTCTCACCATCGCGGATGTCGTCGGAAGGACCGTCATAGCCCCCGCCGTCATCCAGGTCGGAGTCATAACCGCGTTCATCGGAGGTCCGATGTTCCTGTATCTCATACTCAAACAGAAGAAAGAGGCGTGGCGATGTCCATAATCAGTCTTGACAATGTCGTGTGCGGATACGGAGACGGGCGCACAGTGCTCGAAGACATATCGTTCCAGATAGACAAACCCGAGTATGTGTGCATCATCGGGCCCAACGGCGTCGGGAAATCCACGCTCATAAGGGTCGTGGACGGTCTCATCAAACCGAAATCCGGCACGGTCTCCGTGTTCGGGAGATCCGTGGAGGAATACGATCTCCGCGATCTTTCGAAGATCATAGGATATGTCCCCGTGATTTCTTCCGATTTCAATGTGATGTCCGTTCTGGACACCGTTCTGATAGGAAGATATTCCCGCCAGAAATGGAGGACTTCCAAGGAAGACATAGCCGTCGCGGTCAAAGCCCTCAAAGCGATGGAGATCGAGGACCTGGCGGAGAGGAATTTCAACGAGCTTTCCGCAGGGCAGCACCAGAAGGTCTCCATAGCCAGAGGCCTGGTCCAGGAGCCCAAGATTCTGATGCTCGACGAGCCTACGGCGAATCTGGACATAAGACATCAGATCTATGTCTCGGCGTTTCTGAGGAGGCTTTCCGACAAGGCAGGGATGACCTGCTTCACCGTCAGCCACGATCTGAACTTAGCCGCCAAGTACGCCACCAAAGTCATCGTACTCCAAAAGCCAGGGAAAATCTACGCCATAGGGGATCCGAATGATGTCATCAACAAGCAGATGATCCACGATGTTTACAATGTCGATTCAGAAATCGTCGATGACCACGGAACCCCGCATGTGATACTTCAGGGAGTTCTGAGGTGAAAACACAGGGGAGCGGAAGTTCTGCTCCCCGGTCTTTCTGTCTGATCCTGGGGAGCTGGTTCGCCTCGTCCTGCTTCCTCGTGGACACGCAGGCGTATATGGAGACCATAATTCTTTCATCTCTGGTTCATCGCCGTCAATCAGGATCTGAGCTTCGGGGGTGCCCCGGTATACTTTGCAGTTTCAGCTGTTTTGCGTTCAGGGAAGCTGTGGGATCGCCCATTTTCGCGGCTTTCCTGAATAGTCTCGCTGTTTTCCAGCGGTTCTTCCGGACGCGAAGGGACGGATGGCCTGCTGCGCCTGGCCAAGAAGACGAGGGCCACCGCCGTCAGTCCCTCCCCGACGCTGCCCCGTCCGAGGATGCCGGGACGGCAGCGGCCTCGATGACGGCCATGAGGGCCGCGGCCAGTGCGGCCTTCGCGGCGAGCCCTCCCAGGCGGAGCGCCGCCATGTTCTCAATCGATTCTCCGTCTTTATTCATTGTATCCGAGAATGCCACGCGTCGTCAGGATAAAACAGGTTCGCCCTCTCCCGGGACCGCCGCATCGCCACCTCCTCGACGCGGACCTCCTGTCCCACACGTACCCGCCGAAGCACCCTCCGCATTGCTCCCTTTCCCAGCAGGGGCCCGTCTCCCTCCAGCTGGAGCGTCTACTCCTCAGGCAGGACCTGCATGTCCTATCGTTCGGGCGCATCGACAGGTTCTCGAGGGCCGGGACGTCGTGCCCCAGCCTCAGCCGGATCCCCAGCCTCTCGGCGCACCCGCATACCTGGGAGAACATCCCGTTCGGG
>JAEEJP010000060.1 GCA_016281925.1 Methanomassiliicoccaceae archaeon | reverse complement strand
GGCAAATGGTATCTGTGGGAGCAGTATATCCTCGTAGGCATCCGCCCTCCGGAGAGCACCAATCCCTGGGCATGAATCAAACTCTGGGATTCCATCCCAGAATTCTTTTTACCTGAGAGCGGTCACCTCGCCAGACGGAACGCCGTGCAGGTGGCCGACGCTATCAGCTTGCCTTCCTCGGAGAAAGCGCGGACGTCGTAGACCTCGAGTGAGCGGGACCTGTTGATCAGGGTCGCGGCCGCGATGAGTTTTCCTGAGGCCGGCCTGTAGAACTTGACTTCGGTGCTCTGGCCGGTGGCGTCGCCCATCAGATTGCTGGCGACTGCGAAGGCATGGTCCAGCAGCGCATAGACGGCGGCTCCATGGCCCCTGCCCATGCTGTTCATCATTTCCGGCTTCAGTTCCATTTCGCAGACGGTCTTTTCCGTGCTGACGGAGACTATCTCGATGCCCATCACGCGGGCGAAAGGGGCGTTATACATGTCACAGACCCTGTCCGCGTATTGCCTGGCATCCTCGGACATCTTCGGCAGAAGCTCTTCTTTATCCATGGCCACCCGATTTTTGGCGGATAATTAAATTGTTCGCGGAAATTTCTCTCAAAACATTAAAAGTCATGATGCGATAGTCTTCCGATGTCCGAAACGATCAGCGTGACACAGCTGAACAACCGCGTCAAGACGCTCATGAAGCACGGCAGCGTCAACGATCTGTGGGTTTCCGGGGAGATCTCCGGCCTCAAGAAGTACGCTTCAGGACATTATTATTTCACCATCAAAGACGACAAGAGCGCCGTCGCCGCCGTCCTGTTCGCCGGCAACAGGAAGAACATGTCTTTCGAGCCGAAGGACGGGGACAAGATCGAAGCTTTCGGAAGCGCGGATCTGTACGGGCAGACGGGAAAGTATCAGTTCATCGTCTCGACCATGAGGCATTCCGGCGTTGGGGAACTCTATATCAAATTTGAGGAGCTCAAAGAGAGGCTTAAGAACGAGGGTTTATTCGACGAATCGCGCAAGCGCCCTCTGCCCAAATATCCGCGCAGGATCGGGGTCGTGACTTCGCAGAGCGGCGCCGTCATACACGACATCATCACGACGTCCGCGTCCAGATTCCCGGCGGACATATTTCTCGTCCCTTCGCAGGTCCAAGGCGAAGGGGCCGCAAAAACCATCGTCGCCGGGATCGAATTCCTAAACCGCTTCGGAGTGGACGTTATCATAGTGGCCAGAGGCGGCGGCTCTCTCGAAGATTTGTGGTGCTTCAACGAAGAGATCGTGGCGAGGGCGATCGCGGCATCCAAGATTCCTGTGGTGTCCGCCGTCGGCCACGAGACGGACTTCACGATTTCCGATTTCGTCTCCGATCTGCGCGCTCCCACTCCGACCGGGGCGGCCGCCCTGATCTTAAGGGACAGATCGGAGACAGCATCGGACGTGGAGTCCCTGATCTCCCGCGCGGGGAAATCCCTGGAAGCGACCTACGAAAGGATGGCCGGCCGTTTCGGTGTCCTCTCTGCGAAGCTGTCTCCGGAGCATGCCCTGGATGACATGTATATGAGGGTGATGGGCCTGGACGATCTCGCCGGGCGCGCAGACAGGTCCGTGGCGGACATCATATCCCAGGGTGAGCTGCGCCTGGAGAGGCTGATGAACAGGGCATCGATCGGGCGCTCCGCCGACGCTCTGGAACGCAGGTCGTCGAAGCTGGAGGAGCTGTCGGCCAGGGCATCGAGGGCTCTGTCTTCCGCATCGGACGCCGCTTCGGCGCGCCTCATGGTCGCCGAGTCCAGGATCTCTCCGGAAAAAATCAGATCGGATATGGATTACAAAGGTCTGAGGGCGGAATCCGCGTGCTCGAAGATAGCTTCGATTGCGTCGGAGAAGGCGAAGGCATGCGGTCTGCGCCTTTCCGCCATCGGAAACAGGCCGGAAGCGGCCATGAACAACATCGAGGGCAGGGCCTCATCATACGTCGACGCGCTGTCGAGGAATCTTGAGGGTCTCAATCCGCTCAACATTCTCGGAAGGGGATACGGGCTGATCACATCGTCCGATGGGAGCGTCCTCACTTCCGTCGCATCCATGCCGGACAGCGGCATGATAGGGATACGCATGAGGGACGGCACTGCCGAAGCCGAGATAAGAGGCAAGGAGCTGAACGGATGAACGGGGAAGAGAGCCAGAAATATACGGAAGAAGTCGGAAAGATGTCGTTCGAAGAGAGCATATCCCAGCTCGAGAAGCTGGTGGAGAAGCTCGAGGCGGGAGGCACCGATCTGGACGAGAGCCTTGAGATCTACGAGAGGGCGGTGATCCTCAGGAATCACTGCAAATCCGTGCTGGATGACGGGCAGAGAAGGATCAAGAAGATACTGGAGACATCAGGCGGCATCACGGAGACCGATTTCGAATGACCGGGCATTCATCCCATGTCCAGATAGATGCCGGGGCATGCATCGGGTGCGGGTTATGCGCCTCGGTCTGCATCAGAGGGAACCTGAAGATCATCGGAGGCAAGGCGGAGGAGAGCAACGGCGGCCCGTACGAATGCTTCGATTGCGGCCACTGCGCCTCGGTCTGCCTCAAAGGCGCCATAAAACTGAGATCAGGGGAATCCATCGCATATGATCCGAAGGAATCGGTGATATCCCCGGCGCAGATGAGGGAGTTCATCGGGAGGCGCCGTTCGTGCAGATGGTTCAGGGAAGGCCCCATACCGGACGCGGATATGGATGCCATACTTTCCGCCGCGGCGCAGGCGCCTACCGCCGAGAATTCCCAGGCGGTGGAGATAGCCGTGATAAACAGGCGCTTCGACGGTTATATGTGCCACATAAGAGGCATTCTGGAATCGAAAAGGGATTTCCACCCCCGCATAGACCAGTTCTGCGCATATGTGGACGGCGGGATGGAAGGCAGGAACAATCCGTTCACCTGGGAAGGCAGGGAGATCATCCTCATATTCTCGGCCATCGACATAGACGCCGCCATAGCCATGGGAAGGATTGAGGCTATGGCATATGCCATGGGATACGGCGGGTTCTATTCGAGATGGATCCAATTGGCGGATCAGACCGACCATGAAGCGCTCATGAGATTCTTCCCCGATATCCCGGGGGATATGCGCCTGAACGCCGCTTTCGTCATAGGCAAGCCTAGGATAACCTTCAGGCGTACGGTCCCGCGCAGGCCGCGGAAAGTCCACTTATACCGATCGGGAGTCCGTCAGGTCTTCCATTATGCCCTCGACCTCGCCGCTGAGGGCATCCAACTTCTCTTTCATCTCGTCGTCTGCGTCCCAGAGCTTCCTGTATACGGCTTCCTCCAGGCGGCCGAGCATGTTCAGCATCGCATACGGGTTCTCCTTCAGGATCCACTCCCTCGTCTCTCTGTCGAGGACGTATCTTTCGGCCAGGGATTCGTACATCCACCCTTCTATGACGCCGGATGTGGCGCTCCACCCCATGACGTAGTCGAACAGCTGGGAGATGTCCTGGGCACCTCTGAACCCGTGCCTCTTGAGGCCTTCCAGCCATTTCGGGTTGTTTATCTTGCTGCGGAAGACGAAGGCGCATTCCTCCTTCAGGGTGCGGGCCTTCAGGTTCTCCGTGTCGGAGGAATCCCCCATGAACGCGTCGGCATCCCCGCCCGATGCTCTGACAGCGGCGACCATCCCGCCCAGGAAATCGTAGTCGTCGTCCATGTCGAAGAGATCGTTCTCGCGGTTGTTGTGGTTCTTGACCGCGACGTCCAGGGAGCCCATCCTCTTCCTGAACTGTCTTTCCATCGCCTTGCCGTCGCATCCTCTGCCGTATCCGTAGCACCCGTGCGCGATGTATGATTCGCCCAGGTCCTCGGCGGTCTTCCATTTCCCGTTGGTGATCAGGGTGTTCACCCCGCACCCGTACTGCCCCGGAGCGTCTCCGAAAACGCGGATCTGGGCGTCTCTCCTGGCCTCATCCTCGGGGATGCCCGAAAGCACCGCTTCGAGGACGTCTTTCCTGAGGTTGGCCGCCATCGCGTTCTCTTCGTCGGATTCGTCCAGGTTTGCGATGGTCCTGGCTCCCTCGTCTATCATCGCCACGAGGTTGGGGAAGGCGTCGCGGAACAGCCCGCTTATCCTAAGCGTGACGTCGACCCTGGGGCGCCCCAGCTCCTCGAGGGGCACCACATCCAGGCCCATGACGCGACCGCCGTATTCCGACCAGACCGGGCGCAGGCCCATCAGCCACAGCACGTAGGAGATATCGTCCCCTCCTGTGCGCATGGTGTCCGTAGCCCAGACGACGACTCCGACGGATCTTGGATAAGCGCCGTTGGATTCCACGTATTTCTCGGCCATCTGGTCGGCCATCCTGCGTCCTATCTCCCAGCTGGAGCTCCACGGGATGCCGTCCGGGTCGATGGAATAGAAATTGCGGCCGGTGGGCAGGATCTTGGCTCTTCCGCGTGTGGGACATCCGGACGGCCCCGGAGGGATATATTTCCCGTCCAAAGCATCCAGCACGCTCCGGATTTCGTTTCCGGTCTTTCCGATCGCCGGAATCAGATATCTGCGGATGAATTCTGCCGTCTCGGAGGCTTCGGCTCCCAGATCGCACTGTTCCCCGTCCACGATCTTCCCTATGGCGGAGCGGCATTCAGCGTCTATGGAGTCGACGATCTCCCCGTTCAGGCGGCCGTCCGTCATCCCCGAAGGGTCCCGGAGCAGCGCCTGGAAATCGTACCCCATATCGGCGGCCATGGCGCTTCTCATAGAAGGCACGCTTCCGTTGGCGTTCCTGACCATGCTGTAAACGGATTCCTTGAGAAGATCCCCTTCGGGAGCCCTGCCGAGGACGTGGAGCCCGTCCGCGATGAGCGCATCCTTGATCTCGACGACGTAGTCGTAGATGTCCCCCGCCCTTTTCCCTATTTCCTCCGGGTCGTCAGGGAGATCCAGATCTGAGTTCAGGGACATCTCCCTGACTATCTCGGCAATTTTCGCGTCCGTTTCCCTGACGCTCTCCGACATGTCGGTGGCGGATGCCTTCATCCTGAGCTGGAGGGCGGATTCCAGCTCCGAAATCTCGTCGTATTCGTCCGCTCTCGTCATCGCAGGGATCATATGGGTCACCACGGCGGCATACCCCCTGCGCTTGGCCTGCATGCCTTCGCCGGGGTTGTCTATGATGTACGGGTAGATGTCGGGAAGCGCTTCGAGGACGGCATCGGGGAAGCATTCCCGGGATAGCCCGACGCTCTTTCCGGGGAGCCATTCCTGGGTTCCGTGGGTTCCGACGTGTATCACGGCGTCCGCCCCGAAGGTATGCCTCAGCCATCTGTAGAACCCCAGATATTGGTGGGGAGGCGCGGTATCCGGGTCGTGATAGCTTTCGGAATCGCACTTCCCGCGGTCCGGCTGGAATCCGACGAATACGTTGCCGTTGACCAGCCCGGGCACGAGCATATCGTTGTCTATGACGTGGACGTCTCCGGGAGCCCTGCCCCAGCTCGCTTCGAGGCGTCCGGCTATGGATCCCGGCTCCTTTGAAAGCCACCCCAGATAATCCGCCGCGGGTATCCTTTCGGCCGCCCTGGATCTGATCTCATCATCGGAAAGCCATGACGTGTCGTTGGTTATCCCATCTAAAAGACGGTCGGCCAGCTCTCTCCCGTTTTCCGGGACCCACTCGAGCTCATATCCGGCCGCGGACATCGCCTTGAGGAGCTCCGCGACGCTTTCCATGGTGTCCAGGCCGGATGCGCCTCCGGCGAGATCGTTCCTCGGAGGATACATATACAGCAGTATCGCCGCCTTCTTCTCGCGCCTGCATTTCCTGCCCAGCTGGGCCCACATGTATGCTATGTCGGCGGCCATGCGGCATCTTTCCTCTATGGGATGGTATCTGCGCCCGCCGTCCTCCTCCACTTCGTATCCGGCTACTGGCACAGAAATGATCTGCCCGTCATATTCCGTGCTGACCACGTTCCCGGCGATCTCCGAGCTGGTGAGCCCGTAAGGGCTTGATCTCCATTTCTCCTCCGTGCCGTAGAGCTGCATCGCCTGGATCACCGGCACCCCCAGTCTCTCGAACATATTGTCGTCGCATTCCTGCTCGAAGGCGTCGGCTTTCGGCCTCAGCGTCTGCGAGAACCCCATGGTCTGGATGGCGCAGTCGATCAGCGGCTTTCCGTCTTTTATCAGATATCTGTCTATGAGCGCCCCGATGCCCATCGCTCCGATCTCTTCGTCCGGATAGGTGCCGGTGAATATCCCTACAGCATCGGCTCCGCGCTCTCTCAGAGCCTTAATCAGCCCGTCTGGGCCTCCGCAGTTGCCGGTGACCCAGAACCTCTGGTGGAAGAACACGCAGATCCTCGGTCTGGAGCCGTCCATCGATGCGATGGCCTCGTCTATGGGTATGAGGTGTCTTTCCGGCGTGTATGCTCCCTGGGCGGGCGGGATCTCGGGCTCCGGAAGCTCTCCGTCCGCCTGCCCGATAGTCTTCAGCGCCCACAGCAGGGCAGACCTGTAATTGTTCTCGCCTCCGGGGACGACGTATCTGGTGAGAAGGGCGAAATCCTCGTCAGTTCCGGTGAACAGGCGGCGGTATTCGTTGGTGACGCGCCCTTCGCTGTCGCAGACCAGGAAGGCGCAGATGCCGTTCCTGGTGATTTCCTTCTCCAGCCCGGCGAATTTCTTGAAATAGGTGACGTCTCCGTGCACCCTGATGAACACCGCCCCGCTTCCGCTGACTTCCGAGAGGATCCTCCTGTTAAACAGGACGTCGGCGTCCATGTCGCAGGAATCAGCTCCTATGACCTCAATATCGTATCCTTCCGAGCGGAGCCGGCGGGCGGCGCCGTCAAAATCGTGCCCGTGGTTGGCGCCTATGGAGATGCTGACTACCTTCATGGTATCAGTCCGTAAGATCCTCGAGCCTTTCCTCCGCCGATTCGGAGAGTCTCTCAAGCTTTTCCTTCATTTCGTCGTCGGCTTCCCACATCCCGCGGGATATCGCTTCGCCGAGGCGGTCCAGTATTTCCGCGACCGCATGCGGGTTCTCCCTCTCCATCCAATCCCAGACGTCTTTGTCAAGCAGGTATTTCTCTGCTATTCCGTCGTACATCCATTTGTCCATGACGTCGGAGGTGGCGTCCATCCCGAACGAATGCTCTATCACGTTCACCATCTCCGCCGCTCCGCGGTATCCGTGCCTCTTCATCCCTTCGATGTATTTCGGGTTGAGGAGCTTGCTGCGGAACACGAATCTCATCTCCTCCCCGAGGCTGCGGAGTTTGGTGCTGTTCGGATCCGAGCTGTCCCCCATATACGATACGGAATCCCCTCCGTAGGCTTTGACGAACGCGTTCAGTCCGCCCAGATAACCGTAGACGTCGTCGATGTCGATCAGATCTATCTCTCTGTCGGGCATGTTCTTCACTGTAGCGCCCACTCTGGAGAAGCGCCTGATGAACTCGCCTTTCATCTGCCTCCCGGAAAGCCCTCTACCATAGGCATAGCTGCCCCAGGCCGCATAGGAATCGGCCAGATCTTTGACTGTCTGCCATTTCCCCGATTCTATCAGGTGGTTGACGCCCGGCCCGTACGCTCCCGGAGGGCATCCGAATATCCTTGCGGACGCGCGGATGCGGGCCTCGTCCTCGGGGACCCCTTCGCTGATGCTCTCCACCAGATCCTTCCTGAGATTGGCAGCGATAGCGTTGTCCTCGTCCTTTTCGTCCAGCGCCATGGCCATTTTGGCCGCGTCGTCCAGAAGGTCGATGAGATTCGGGAAGGCGTCCCTGAACAGCCCGGTTATGCGCACTGAAACGTCTATCCTAGGGCGTCCGAGCTCCTTCAGAGGAACTACCTCCAGCCCGGTCACAGCAGGGCCGTCCGGAGACCAGACGGGTCTTATGCCCATCAGCCAGAGTATGTAAGCGACGTCGTCGCCCCCGCTTTTGAATGTGTCTGTGGCCCATATTATGAAGCCTATCTCCCTGGGGAATTCTCCTCTGTCTTCGATGTAGCGGGATATCATCTGGTCTGCCATCCCTTTCCCGACCTCCCATGCGGAGCGCGTGGGTATTGTGTCCGGATCGAGGCCGTAATAATTCCTTCCGGTCGGGAGGATGTGGGCGTTGCCGCGCGTGGGCGCTCCGGAAGGCCCGGGATAGACGTATTTTCCGGCCAGAGCGTCCATGGCCGAGGAAATCTCCCCTGCGGTGCCCTCCAGCGCCGGATACAGCTTCTCGCACACGAATCTGGCGGCGGTTAAGAGGCCGTCCGTGCAACCCGGGAATCTTTCCCTGCATATTCTTTCCGCCTCATCCGCATCGAATCCTGACAGGCGGATGTTCTCTATCAGGCTCATGACAGCGGCATCGGCTGCATCCAGGTCCTTTCCGGCCTCGCCCATGGAATCGGCCGCGGATTCCCTGAGGGAAGGGACGCTTCCGTTGGCCATCCTCGTCATCGAATAGATGAATTCGGTCATCAGCCCGCCTTCCGGCACCTCTCCGAGGATATGCAGCCCGTCCCTGATGAGTGCGTCTTTTGCTTCGTCCACGAGTTCGTGGAGCTTCCAGATTTTATCCCTGAGATCATCGATCCCGGAGCTCCCGTCGAGGCCGATGTCTTCCAGCATGTTCTCTTCGCGCGCCGCCTCCAGCATCTCTTCCAGGACGGCGTTCTTCCTAGGGGCCGTCCCGGCGCCCATGGCCACGTATTCCTGTATGAGCGAATCCAGCCTTGTCATCCCGCCGTGGAGCCCCGCCCTCGCCATCGTGGCGTTGAGATGGCCGATCAGAACAGCTTCGGAGCGTCTCTTCGCCTGCAGGCCCTCGCCGGGATCGTCTATCATGTAAGGGTAGATGTTCGGCAGGGCGTCGAGGATGACATCCGGATAGCATTTCCCGGACAGGGCGGATGTCCTACCCGGAAGCCATTCCAGGGTTCCGTGGGTTCCCATATGGACCACCGCATCCGCTCCGAACGATTCCTTCAGCCATCTGTAGAACGCGAGATATTGGTGGTGAGGGGGAAGGACGGGATCGTGGCACAGCTCATCGGCCCCCTGCCCCCATCCTCTGGGCGGCTGCAGGGTCACGATAGCATTGCCGCATACGAATCCGGGGACAATCATCTTCCCCTTCGCCGCCGCAACATATCCCGGCGCGCTCCCCCAGCGGGTTTCCATCCTTTCCCTGTCGAATCCGGGCACTTTCCTGTACCATCCAGCGTATTCCTCTTTGGAAATCGCCGCCGGGGCCGTCATGATGATGTCCTGATCGGTCCTGTTGCCGAAATCGTATGTGATCCCGGCGAGGATCCTGTCCATAAGCTCCCTGGAATCAGCCGGGATGTCTCCCAAAGCATACCCAGCATCCCGCATGGCCTTCAGCAGATTGACCACGCTGGCGGGGGCGTCCAGCGGCCCGGCGTTGCCGATGCGCTCCGATCCCGGGCTGACCTGATACATCAGTATCGCCACTTTCCTTTCGGATGTTTTCTTCCTGCCCAGGCGGGCCCATCCCAGCGCCATCTCGCATATATGGCCCACTCTGTCCGGTATGGGATCGGCCCTTTTGGTCCCGGCCTTGCTTTCAGCGTACGGGACGCCTATGATCTGGCCGTCTATCTCTGGCCAGCACACCATTGCTTTCAGGTCGCCTTTGGCGGGGCCGTCCGCGGACTTCTCGTAATCAGGGAACGGACCGGAATAGGTCATGACCTGGATCGCCGGAACTCTCAGCAGCCTGCCGAAGAAATTCTTCTCCGGGGGTACGTCAGCCGTGCCGGAGGAAGCCATCAGCTGCGAGAACGGGGAGCATACCAGCAGGACGTCGATCAGCGTCTTCCCGTCTTTTATGAAGTATTCCTCGGCAACTTCCGAAGTCGGCCTGTTCTCGGATGCCGATCCGGCTGACGGCGTGTAGAACACCGGGATCGCGCCCATTCCGCGGGATTCAAGGCCGTCGATCAGAGCGTCGACATGCCCCAGATTCCCGTATAGCCAAAGATTCGACGGGAACAGGATCCCGGCGGCGGGGCCTTCCCCCAGCGTCCTGAGATAGTCCTCTTTGGATACGTCCTTCGGGAATCCTCTGTGGTAGATCCCGTCCGATCTGTTGATTATCGGCTCCGGGACTTCGATTCCATCCCCCGTGACCATCCTGTAGGCGTAGAGGAGCAGCGCGCGATCGTTTTCCCTCCCTTTCATGTCGGCGTATCTGGACATCGCGATGAAATCCCGGTCGTCTCCGGCGAATAGGTCTCTGTACATCAGGCGGACTTCCGGGCTCTTCGAATGGAACAGGACGAGGCCCCTGCATTCCCTGAGGATCTTCTCATAATCCGCGAACCGAGAGAATTTGGAGGGATCGGCCATGCACCTGATGAAGATGATGTCGGCTTCGCGCGTATCTTCCGCCAGCCTGTGGTACACCAGAGGGTCGGAATCCGCGGCATCATGGTTGTATCCGCTGGCTTGGATGTCGATGCCTGTCTCTCTGATCTCCGCCGCCAGCTCCGGGAAAATGGATGCGTCCATCGACTGTATGGAAAGGAAAACCGCTTTCATTCCGACCCCTCCGCCCCTCATCGCCTCGGATGGAGGGCATCCAGCGATAATCGCGGACGACCTTTATATTACATCGGACATTATATCCAAATGTGGATGAGGGATAATTTGAGCCGCAGAAACGCAGTTTTTCCATTCGTAGACATCGTCGGCCAGGAAGAGATGAAAAAAGCGCTCATTCTGAACGTCATAGATCCGGGGATAGGCGGGGTCCTCCTCAAAGGCGAGAAAGGAACTGCCAAATCCACCTCCGTCAGATCGCTGGGAGGGGTTCTGCCCAGGAGAAAAGTATCGGCAGGATGCATGTTCCGCTGCGATCCCTCGGATCCCGAATCCATGTGCGAATCATGCAGGAAAAAGTTCGAGGAAGGGAGGTTGGAGATCGAAGAGGTCCCCATGGAGGTGGTGGAGCTCCCGCTCGGCGCAACTGAGGACAGGGTTGCCGGGACCATCGACATCGAACATGCGCTGAAGACCGGGGAGAAAAGGTTCGAGCCGGGGGTTCTGGCCCGCGCCAACGGAAACCTGCTGTACATCGACGAAGTCAATCTTCTGGACGACCATATCGTCGATATGCTTCTGGATTCGGCGGCTATGGGCGTCAATTACGTCGAAAGGGAAGGGATTTCGTTCTCACATCCGTCCAGATTCGTGCTGGTCGGGACGATGAACCCCGAGGAAGGCGACCTCAGGCCGCAGCTACTGGACAGGTTCGGCCTCTCCGTGGACATCAAAGGGGAGCATGACCCGAAAACCAGGGCCGAAATCGTCAGGAGAAGGCTGGAATACGACGATTCCCCGGACAATTATGTCAATTCCAGATCGGAAGAGACGGAAAAGCTGCGTTCGCGCATCGCCGAGGCCGCTTCCCGCGTCCGTTTGGTGAAGATGGGACCGGAAGTTCTGGACGGAGTTGTAAATGTGACATCCCATTTCGGCATCGACGGTCACAGGGCGGACATAGTCATGATGAAGGCGGCCAGAGCCAACGCTGCGTTCGAAGGGAGGGACCGCATCATATCCGACGACATCATCGCCGTGGCAGGTTTGGTGCTGTCCCACCGCATGAGAAGGCGCCCGTTCGAGGATTCTTCAATCGACCGCGAGGAACTCAGCAGATGCCTGGAAAGTCTCTGACATACCCTTTCTCCGCGGTATGCGGGATGGAAGCGGCGAAAGACGCCCTGAAATGCGCAGCATGCAGCAGGAACATCCGCACCGTCCTGATCAGAGGGCCTTCGGGGACGGCGAAGACCGTCCTGTGCAGATCCTTGGGCGAACTCACCGGGAAGGCCGCCGTAAACATACCTTCTAACGCCGACGCCGGAAGGATTTTCGGCTCCGTGGATGTCGGCCATCTTCTGGATACCGGCGAACTCCGCCTCGAGAACGGGCTTATCGCCGAGGCCGACGGAGGGTTCGCATTCGTCGACGACATCAATCTGATGGACGAGAAGCTGGCCATATCCCTTCTGGACGCAGTCATATCGGGCTCTCTGAGGACCGAGCGCGACGGGATCTCCGACGTATCGGACGTGGACGTGACATTGGTCGCGACCATGAATCCCGACGAGCGCGAGATGAGCGAGCATCTGCTGGACCGCTTCGACATCTGCGTTGTCGTTTCCGCCCAGGATGACGCTGAATCGAGGAAAGAGATTCTTTCCAGGAGGCTGTCATTCGACGATTCGGGAGAAGAATTCAGCGCTTCCTATGAGGCTGACCAGGAGAAGGAACGGGCGGCCATCGCCGATGCATCGGAGATCATACCCTTGGTGGAGATCTCGGAGGAGCTGCGCCTCATAATCTCCGAGCTGTGCGAAAGGCTCGGGGCGGAAGGCATACGCGGGGATTATGCCGTCACCAACGCGGCCATCGCATTGGCGGCGCTGGACAGAAGGGACAGGGTCACCAGGAAAGACGTCGAGCGCGCCACAGCCATGTGCCTTGTCCACAGGAGGAAATACGATCAGCCCCCGCCGGAGAGCCCGCCCCCGGATGAGGGAGACGACGATGAGCCCCCTGACAACGGGGAAGAGCCCGACAGCACCCCGCCGGAAGAGCCTCCGGACAACGGCGATTCCGATGGGCAGGAAAAGGAGAGGGACGAGCGTCCTGAAGGGCCTCTGGAATTGCCGCGCCTGGACGATATGATGTTCGAAGTCGGACGCCAGTTCAGGGTCATCGATTACATGGGCAAAGGGAAGATTCCGCGCAAATCCTCAGGAAGCAGGAAGGGGCGCCGCTCAGAGATGGAATGCAAAGGCGCTTCGGGCCGCCAGGTGTCATCCAGGATCCCGGACGGGAAGACCGACGACATCGCTTTGGGCGCCACCATAAGAGCTGCGGCTCTTTCCCACAAAGGGCGCGGATCCGGGGATATGCGCATCGAGGTTCGCGATTCGGACATCAGAGAGAAAGTCAGGAGGGTCCGTTCGGGATGCACGGTGATGTTCGTGGTCGATGCCAGCGGATCCATAGGGGCCAGAAGGAGGATGGCGGCCGTCAAAGGCGCTGTCCTTTCGATGCTCAAAGACAGCTATGTCAAGCGCGACAGGGTCGGCCTCATGATATTCAGGAAGAGGTCGGCGGAAGTGCTGCTGCCGCCCACGAGGTCGGTGGAATACGGTTACAAGCTGCTGGAGGACATACCCACCGGAGGCAGGACGCCGCTGTCCGCCGCGCTGATTTCGGCAGGCGAATACATGACGTCCTATTCGCGGGCGCATCCGGGAGAGAGATGCTTCATAGTCCTGATGACCGACGGAAGGTCCAATGTGGCGTCGGCCGAAGGGGAGGACCCCAACAAAGAGGCAAGAAGCATCGCCGATTCGATGAGCATACCCGGGACCCAATGGATCGTGGTCAACACGGGGAGCGGGTTCAGGCTTTTCGACAGCGCTTCAGAACTTGCTTCGCATCTGGGCGCGCTGTATTTCGATATGGAGGATCTGGATGCCGATGCGCTGTCTGCCAGCGTGCGTTCGGCCGCCGATATGTGACATCCAAAAACAGGGAAATGGGAGGGGGGCCGAAGCCCCTCGGTTTCATTCCGCGGTGTATACTGCGGTGACGGTGACGTTGTTGTCGCCGCCTTTCTTGTACTGCCATTCGCCGGTGTATCCGGGCTTCGCAGGGACCTCGGGGATGACGGATTCGGTGTCCTCTGCGGTCATCACTGCCACGGCATATTTCTCGCCGTCGACGTAGAACGTCATGCGGTACTCTATGGGGTCGTAGACCGCGATCATGTCGCCGGTATCAGCCCCGGTCTGCTCGTATTCCCATCTGCCTTCGTAATCCTCTTTTTCGGGGACCGGCGGCACATTTTTGATCTCTTCCTCGCTGGTGATCAGCTTCTCGCAGCACTTCTTGCCGTCCACATAGAACGAGAGGAGGATCCCTTCTCCGCCGTCTTCGGAGGGATCTTCGCAGCAGCCCCCCTGTCCGATGGGCGTATACATGGCGTCGATCCTGGCGGAGGCGCCGTCCAGCACAGTGTATACCCATTCGCCGGTGAATCCTTCTTTCGGAGGGACCTCCGGAATCGCCATCTTTTCAGAGGGGACAGCTTTGAGCTCGCAGTACTTGACATCGTCCACGAAGAACACGAGGTCATATTCCACTGGTTTGTAAACCGCGTCGACCCTTACTCTGCCGTCCGAGACGATCTCGTACTGCCATTCGCCGTCGTAATTCTCTTTGGCCGGGACTTCGGGCACGTCATTTGCTGTGATCGGGGACAGAGTCTTGCTGGCTACTTTCCGGCCGTCCGCATAGAATTCGGCTTCATAAGTCTTGGGGAAGTACATCGCGTCTATTCTGGCGGTGTTGCCGTCGATCACTGTGTAAGCCCATTCCCCAGTGTAATCCTCTTTAGCAGGGACCTCGGGAAGCACGATGCTCTCGCCTACCGCTACTTTCATCTCCTTTACCAGGTCGTTGTCCACGAAGAACATCAAGTCGTAGACTTTGGGGGAATACAGCGCATCGATTCTGACCTTCCCGCCGTCGAGAATCTCGTAGACCCATTCGCCGTCGTAATCCTCTTTGGCCGGGACTTCGGGGATGTCTTCGCACTGGCATGCGGAAAGCTTCCTTTCGGCGACTTTCTGGCCGTCCGCGTAGAACTCGGCGTCATATTCAATGGGGTAATACATGGCGTCTATGCGGACCTCGTTTCCGTCGATGATCGTGTATTCCCACTCGCCATTATAGTCCTCTTTCTGGGGGACCGGAGGCACCTGGATGTCGTCGGCGGCGGATGCCTTCATCTCGCAGTATTTGGCGTCGTCGACGAAGAACACCAGATCGTACTCTATCGGGCGGTACATGGCGTCTATGCGGACCTCGTTTCCGTCGATGATCGTGTATTCCCACTCGCCATTATCGTCCTCTTTCTGGGGGACCGGAGGCACCTGGAT
>JAEEJP010000059.1 GCA_016281925.1 Methanomassiliicoccaceae archaeon | reverse complement strand
CAGTCGGAGAACGCACCGCCCCCTATGCTCTCAACCCCGTCGCCGATGACCAATGATGTAAGGGAAGTGCAGTCGGAGAACGCACCGCCCCCTATGCTCTCAACCCCGTCGCCGATGACCAATGATGTAAGGGAGCCACAATGCACAAAGGCTGAGTTACCTATACTCGTGACAGAACCAGGGATGTCTACGGAGGAGAGGGAGGTACAGTATCCAAACGCATACTCGCCAATGCTTGTAACCGAGTCCGGGATGTCTACGGAGGAGAGGGAGGTGCAGCCGGAGAACGCCGAACGCTCGATGCTGGTGACCGAGTCCGGGATGTCTACGGAGGAGAGGGAGGTGCAGTCGGAGAACGCATAATTGCCGATGCTGGTGACCGAGTCCGGGATGGTGGCAGACGTGACCGTAGGACCTGCGGCGCAAGATACCAACCTCGTCCCGCTTACCAACATGATATCGTCAACAATCCCTCTGTATGTTCCGGAAAAACCATTGAGCATTGTACAGTAATAGAATGGATTATCCCAAATGGTAGAGACCGAGTCTGGTATTGTAACAGTGGTGAGGGAAGAACAATCGTAGAACGCCATTGCATCAATAGATGTGATGCCATCTTCGATTATAATTTGAATAATGTTATTTTTATATTGGTCCCAAGGGTAACTCATCCAGTAGTAGTCAATTTGGGCTGTGATAGGTCCTTCGCCGGAGATCGTCAGCACGCCGCTGTCATCCAGCTCCCAATGCATCCCATCGCCGAAATCCCCTCCGGCCGACGCATCGGCCGTGGGAACGAGCAAACACGCGGCAAAGATTGCCGATAAAAAGGCTGCGAGCAGCCCGACTCTGATAACATTCGATTTCATTGCCATCACTTAATCAATTGATTGCGGAGTGATCCGCAGCGCCGCCATTCTGCATACCGGAGGCGGATGATAGTTCCAATCTATGCCAGGAACGGGTAACTATCCCATTATTAGAATAAAAAAAAGACTGGCTTCTGAGTCGAGTAAGGGTCCCCCGCGCAGGCTGAGTTCCGAATCGAACCGCCTGCGGGAGCCCATGAACGGCATGATGCTTTTGCGACATTTAAATCTGCCCGAATAGCGCGTCCGTATGCTCATACTATTTTAATTTTCACTTTTATACACATGAATTCCATGCATCACTAATTCATGCGCATCAGAAATTAATCCACATCGTCAGTTCGGAATGCACATTTTTGAAATTTTATAAACGTCTCAGTGCTGTAGCACTGCATAGAACGCCACACCGCACACTGACTCCCCTACGGGTGACGCAGACGCTCCTCGGCAGCAATCGAGACCGAGGCCTACGTTCTGTCGATGACTGCAATTATGAATTATTTCATTATTCTGCATCGGACGATTTTGGCCATCTCTCTGAAAACCCTGTCCTTTACACGGGCTGTGACAGCCAAAATGATCGAAGCGCCGACTATGTGGCCGAAAAACAGGGCCCAGAATATGGCCTGCAGAGAGAACTGGCCGGCAATCCAGAAGAACAGGATGAGAACCGCATTCCTGGCTACCGCGCATGCGACCGACATCTCCGGATGCCCGAGGGCCTGGAGATACCCGGAACATATGGGATTGAACGAGTAGAACGGGGCGTAAAGGCACAGGACAGCCAGCGCTTCCGCCATGGCCGGACGGTATTCCGAGGTCAAATCGGAATATGTGAACAGAGACATTACCTGCCCGGGGAACAGTTCGATCAGCGCTATGAGGACGACCACGGACAGTATCCCGGCCTTGACGGCGAACATGAAAGCCGAGGACATGCGGGCGGGATCTTTTTGTCCGTATGCGGACGATGCCACCGGGACCAGCGCCGATCCGGCGGCCATAGCGGGCACCACCACGGCTTCTATGACGCGGTCTGGCGTCGAGAATACCGCCAGCCCATCGGATCCGGCGCACATTATGACCAGATAGTTCAGGACGGCATCCATCCCGTATAGGACGCAATATTCGAGCATCTGGGGGATTCCCGCGGAAACGACGCTGGCCATATGCGGCCTGTCGTAGCGGAAGTTTCCCCTGGAATATCTCAGATAAGACTTCCTGGAAAGCAGGAAGAACAGGCCGATGGCGAGGGATACCGCCGTGGACAGCACCGTCGCCACCGAAGCCCCGGATACCCCCATATCCAGCGAATAGATGAGGATGGGATCCAGAACCATGTTGGAGAACGCGAGAGCCAGCATCATCGCCGTGGACTGCGTGGCTGCACCCTGCCCGCTCAGGACCCCCGAAACAGTTCCGTTCACCACCAGAAGCAGTATCGAAGCCGAGAACGGAAGCATATACCTCGCCGAAAGCGGAAGGACATCGCCCGCTCCGACGGCGGACAGCAGCGGATCCTGCAGCAGAATCATGGCAGGCGTCAGAGCCGCTCCGAACGCCAGAGCGAAAACCATCGACTGGACCGCGCAGACCGAAGCGTCGTCTTTCCTTCTGGCGCCAATCATCCTGGAGACCACCGCGGAAGCCCCGACTCCCAGTCCGCTGCCCAGACCGACGAACACGTTGTAGAGCGGAGCCACCACCGCCACGGCAGCCAATGCATCGACCCCCAATCCGGAGCACCATGCCCTGTCCACCAGCACGTTGACCTGGGACACTAGAAGAGCGAAGAACAGAGGGATGGCAAGGCGGATTATGGCCTTCCGCGGGTTGCCCAATAGAGCATCCACCTTCCCTTCCGCATCCATAGGGGAGCCCAGCGACTAAGCCATATAAAAGTCTGAATATGAAGGCCCGTTCCGTGCGCGCACACGCTCGGATTAAATCCGTTCAGGGGAAATATCGGATCATGGAAGAAAATCCGGACGCAGAATGGCTGAGGAATGCGGTGGCCGCCGCAGAACGCGGAGACGTGGATGCCCAGAAAGAGCTGGCTGAGATCTCAGGGCGCAGGATCGAAGAGATAGGGATGGAATCCCTTGACGGAGCGGCGTCCGAAGGGAATTCCTGGGCATTGCTCCTGATTGGACGCGCTTACGACTGGAACAGGGAAGCATGCGGGAATGCCGGCCCGGCGACCTCGGCATACGCGGATTCAGCCGCGAAAGGCAACCCGTACGCCATGGCGGCCTTGGCGGAGCATTACGAGAAAGGAGACGGCAAAACCAGATCCCTGTACAATGCGTATCTTCTCCACAGGAAAGCTGCATCCGCGGGCCTGAAATCCTCGGCGGAATGGCTGGATGCCAAAGGCGGAGACGCGGAGAATCTCGGGAGAATCATCGGCGGATCCGAGGAAGGGGACGCGGAATCGAGATACCTCCTCGCGCTCGAATACGAGAGGGGCGAATATGTGGAACGCTCGCCGGACAAAGCCCTGGCGCTTCTGATGGCGGCCGCCGGCCAAGGCCATGAGGAAGCCGCGTTCCGGGCGGCCGAAACCCTTATCGGCGGCATGGAGACGCCGGCATTCCGCGGGATCGGGATATGCATGCTGGCCGCGCTGGCCGAAAACGGGAACGGAAAGGCGCAAAGCAGAATACGCTCGATGACCCCCTTCGATCTGGCCGGATGCGACTGCGAAGACCTGAGGGGTCTCGCGGCCGAGGGCTCGTCGTGGGCGGCAGAAATAGTTTCAGTGATAGACGGGAAGGATCCGGACGAACATTTTTCATGACCGGCGGCAATCGTCCGGAGCATGGGCAGGGCTGAAAGGTTCAGGGAGCTGTTCGGGATCGGAGGCGATTCCGCCGACCCTTCCATGGTCCCGAAGCTGATGAGGTTCGGCGGCTTCGATCCGGAAGACATCTACGCCGTCGAATCCGCCTGCGGCCTGTCGCCCGGCATCTTCGTCCTGTCGTATTCGTCTCCGGACATATCGGAAGCGTCCGGAGCGCTGGAGAAGCTGTCCGAGGAGATCCCCGGCATCGGCCCCATAGTCCTGGACATGAGGAAAGCGCTGGGCCTGGCGGCGGTGCGCCTCCCTTCCGGGAAGGACAGGGCATCCCTTCTGAAGGCTATGACGGAGGAATTCGGCAGGGAATCGCTCACCGAGCGCCGCCTGCGGGAGGAGGGATTCCCCCAGGGCGACTGCATCATGGTCGGATACCTGGAGAGATGCTGCCGCAAAGCCTTCCTCAGGATGGCCTGGGATCAGGACCCGGCGGCGGCAAGGAAAGCCGCGGAATCCGCAGCCGATGCCACCGGGCTCGACATCAGAGAGCTGAGATCTTTCATGAGGGACCTCCGCGGGGACGAACCCGAAGAGGAGGAGAACAGCGCACCGCCGGATCCCGGATTGTCATTCAGGAGGACCCGCCCCTCGGAAGCGGCGGTTTCAGGATATTCCGGTTCCGAGAGATCGGTGGAAATACCCCGGTCCGTGTTTATAGATGGGAAAGAGCTGCGCGTGACGTCCATAGCCGACGGCGCGTTCGCCAGAAACAGGGATCTGGAGAGGATATCCATACCGGAAGGCGTGGAGTCCATAGGCAGATACGCGTTCTTCGGATGCGGATCCCTTTCGGAGATCGGACTGCCCCAGAGCCTGCGTTCGATCGGGGACGGCGTATTCAGCAGATGCGGGTCCCTGAAGAGCGTGAAGCTCCCCGGGATGCTGGCATCAATTGGAAGCCAGGCATTCCTCGGCACTCCTCTCGGCAGGGTTTTCATCCCGGGGAGCGTCATGCGCATCGGCAGCCATGCTTTCGGGCCGGGCACCGAGCTCTCCGGGAAAAAGCTGCGATCAGACGCAGCGCTTCCTGATTTCCAGAGCCTGCTTGGCCCTTCCGGGGGAAATCTTGTTTGCTTCGGGATCCTCCAGATAGGCGAGGGCGTCATCGATCACGGCGATGTCCTTCCT
>JAEEJP010000058.1 GCA_016281925.1 Methanomassiliicoccaceae archaeon | reverse complement strand
GCGACGGAGCGTTCAGCGGCTGCGCGTCCCTCGGATCCGTGGAGATTCCCTCTTCAGTGACGGACATTTGGTATAACGCGTTCAGCGGCTGCTCCTCCCTCGGATCCGTGGAGATCCCCGCCTCGGTGACGTCCATCGGCGACGGAGCGTTCAGCGGCTGCACCTCTCTTTCATACGTTAAGATATGCGACGGCGTGACATCCATTTCCCCATATGAGTTTGAGAATTGCATTTCTCTCTCGTCCGTGGAGATCCCCGCCTCGGTGACGAGAATCGGATTCAGAGCGTTCAACGGCTGCACATCTCTCTCGTCCGTGGAGATCCCCGCCTCGGTGACGATTATTGAAGAATATACTTTCAGAAATTGCTCATTGCTTGAGCATATCAACATACCAGACTCTGTGACGTCCATAGGTTCCGATGCGTTCAGCGGTTGCGCGTCCCTCAGATCCGTGGAGATCCCCGCCTCGGTGACGTCCATCAGAACCGGAGCGTTCAGCGGTTGCGCGTCCCTCGAATCCGTGGAGATCCCCGCCTCGGTGACGATTATTAACGCATATGTTTTCGAGAATTGCCTGTCACTTGAATCTATAGATATGCCTGATTTTGTGACGGGAATCTATGCGGGAGCGTTTCAGAATTGCACTTCTCTTTCATCCGTGGAGATCCCCGCCTCTGTGACGTTTATAGGAGATATGGCTTTCAGCGGCTGCAATTCTTTGATTTGCATAAACGTTGATGAGGCCAACACTACTTACTGTTCTGTCGATGGGATCCTGCTAAGCAAAGACATGAAGATGCTAAAACTATATCCAGCTGGCAGTATTGAACTTTCTTATGAAATTCCGGACTATGTGACGTCCATCGACAATTATGCTTTCGCGGGCTGTTCCTCACTTGCATCAGTAGTGATTCCCGCCTCTGTGACGTCTATAGGATATGCCGTATTCGCCGGTAGTTCCTCTTTACTCGATATCTATGTTGATGAAAACAACAGCACGTACTGCTCTGTCGATGGGATTCTGCTAAGCAAGGACAAGAAGATGTTGATGCAGTATCCGGCCGGAAAGCCAGGGGATCCGTACACAATCCCGGATTATGTGACAACTATAGGTTACAGGGCGTTCACGGGTTGCGTTTCCCTTGTTTCTGTGGAGATACCGGAATCTGTGACGTTGATTAACGATGGCGCATTCGAGGACTGTGGCTCTCTCGTCAGCGTGCTGATGTCCTGCCCTGTTAAATCCATCAGGGATGACACGTTCAGTGGATGCGGCTCGCTGAAATGCATAAATGTCCCGGAAACTGTCACATCCATAGGCATCTTTGCCTTCGAAGGATGCGGTTCGCTGTCCTGCATCAACATCCCCAGTTCAGTGACTTCCATCAACTTCACCGCATTCGACGATGCGGAGCTCCTGAGCTCTGATGGCAAAACCAATCTGATAAAAACGATGAACAGTTCGAAAACAGCAAAGGCATTAAGGGGACACACGTACCACGGTTCCGACGGGAACCTGGTGCGCGACGCCAGGGGATTCCCCTCGGACGGCCTCTACTACGGATTCACCTCGGACGACGAGGACGCTGTGGCGGTGGTCGGGTGGTACGAAGAACCGACCAGCGTGAATATCCCCTCGAGCGTCACCTACAAGGGCAAGGAGTATCCGGTCGTGGCCGTCGGGGACTGGGCGTTCTACAATTGCCCGTCCCTGAAGACGGTGTCCATCCCAGGATCGGTGAGCTTGATAGGGGAGTTCGCCTTCGCCTTCGACGTTCTGTCGTCTGTAACAATCCCAGAATCCGTGTCGTATATAGGCAGATGGGCCTTCAGCTCGGTGCAGTTCCTCGACACGGACGGAAGCGCCATACTCGGGAAGACGGCCAACATCCTCGGGGGGCACACCTACCAGGGGGCCAAGGGAAAGCTGGCCCGCCAGCAGACGGAGTTCGCATCGGACGGGCTGACCTATCTGGTGACGAATCCGGCCGCGAAGGAGGTCAGGCTCACAGGCTACGTGGACGTCCCGGCAGCGCATCTTGTAGTTCCATCCTACATCGAGTTCGGCGGGCGCGGGTACTATGTCACGTCCGCCGCCCCGAAGGTCTTCGGCGGATGCTCGGGGATAGAATCCGTGGAGCTCCATATAGACGCCAGCAAGCAGATGTTCTACCGCTGCTCCGGTCTAACCTCGGTGGATGTGTGCGACGGCGTGGAGTCGATAGGCGTCAGCGCGTTCGCGTACTGCGACGCTATATCCCATCTGTCCCTCCCTTCGACCCTGGAGTCCCTGGGGACGAACGCGTTCTACAAGTTCAAGTTCCTTGACGAGACCGGCTGCGCCCTGCAGATGAGCGCCGACAGCTTGAGAGGGGCGGTTTTCGAAGGAGAGGGCAAGGTCCTGGAAAGGGTGGTCCCCTCTGTGGGCGACGAGATCGTAGCGGGCGGGCTGCTGTACAAGATCGTCTCAGACAGCCCCCTGGAGGCCTCGCTCGTGGGATGCGAGTCCGTCCCGCAGCGCCTAGCCGTTCCTCAATCTGTGAGGGTCTACGGCATCGACGTCCCCGTGACCTCGATAGGCGACAGCGCGTTCTACGGCTGCTCAGCGATGAAGTCGGCCGACCTGGGGAGCGTCTCCAAGGTCGGGGTCAAGGCCTTCGTAAGGTGCACGGGCCTCGCGAGCGTGTACGCAGGCGACAGCCTGGCCACCATCAGCGCTTACGCCTTCTTCAGATGCACAAGCCTGTCCGAGCTCGACCTCGGCGGATCGCTGAAGACGCTGAGGGCCATAGGATCCTACGCTTTCCAGCACGACGGGAAGCTCAGCGGCATCGCCCTTCCGTCGTTCCTCGGAACGATCGGAAGCTCGGCCTTCTCCCTGTCCTTCGCCGACGGGGTCGGAGCCGCCCTCGACGCGACCGCAGAGTCCCTCAGAGGATATGAGTACGTTAACGTGGGCGGCAAGATGGTCAGGCAGCCGGGCGTCGAAGTCGGCAGGGAGCTCTCCTGGAACGGCCTGTCGCTGACAGTCACTGCCTCCCTGCCCGCCGAAGCCGGGATATCAGGGTACTCCGGGAAGCCGTCGTCCCTAATCCTGTCCGGGCCTATCGAGATCGAAGGCAACGCGTACATCATCACCTCCGTCATGGCGAACGCGTTCAAGGGATGCAAGACCCTAGTGACAGCTGATCTGCAGGGGGTAGAGAATCTGGACGTCCAGGCGTTCTACGGCTGCACTAAGCTGGCGTCTGTATCCGCCGCAGACCTCGTAGCGGTGGGCACCAAGGCGTTTTGCCGCTGCACGTCGCTGGCGGACCTCGATCTCGGGGACAGCCTGAAGACGGTCGGCGCGTACGGCTTCTGGGGATGCACGTCCCTGGAGTCCGTTGAGCTGCCGGACACCGTCGGCACGATCGGCACGTACGCCTTCCAGAGATGTTCGTCGCTCTCTTCGATAAGCCTCGGCAAGTCCCTCACCGTCATAGGGTCGGACGCCTTCGATGGCACCGCGATCGTCTCGCTGGAGATCCCCGACACCATAGTCAGGCTGAAGGAGAACGCCCTCTCCGGATGCTCGGAGCTCAGGGAGGTCTCCTTCGAGGGCGGAACGAAGGTCATCCTGCACCCGGGGGTCTTTGAGGGCACCCCGAACATCGAGAGGATCGCCATGCCGGACGGGTTCAAGAAGATCTACGCCGGGGCGCTGGACGGCATCACGTTCTTGGACGGGGACGGCAACCCCCTCGCGGCTACCGCAAAGAACCTGGCGGGGCGCGTGTTCTCCGGAGCCGGAGAAGTCCTGGCGATGGACTCCTGACGGTCAATTTGATAAACCTTCTAAACCTATTCGGGGCTCCGGCCCCATTATTATCCAAATTCTGATAAGAGGTTTGTATCCCGCCCCGTAAGCATTTAAGCAGGCAGAAGGATATTCGGGGCGCGCCTTCGTCGGTACCTGCCCAGCGCCTTCTGGTACATGTGCTCCATGTAGGGGGCATCGATGACCGCGGGGGCGTCCTCCCCTGCGGCCAGGTCGGGATGCGCCTCCCTGAAGGCCTCGCGGAACCTCTCCCTCTCGTCGGGGTCCACCCTCATCCAGAACCTGATGTCCGAGACCGTCCTCTTGTCCTCGTCGGCGTAGTAGACCTCGGCGCTGCTGCCGTCCGGGCGCTCGTAGTACTCCACGATCGCGTAGCGGTCGTCCTCCAGGATGCTAAGGGGGAGGTCGTCGAGATCGTCGTCCTCCTCGTCCGGGCCCTCGGCCTCCTCGTAGGTCTCCTGCCCGGTGCGCTCCCAGGCGTTCCTCAGCATGACCATCGCGGCCTTGAAGTCGTAG
>JAEEJP010000057.1 GCA_016281925.1 Methanomassiliicoccaceae archaeon | reverse complement strand
TTCGGTCGCACGATGTACCATGCCGGTGCACCCATCGAGTCGATCTCGAAGATACTCGGCCACGACGACATCGTGACCACTCTGAAGTACTTGGGGATCAACCTCGATGACATGCAGTCCGCCATGGACCTCCATGGCGAATACCAGAAGAAAATTCGCATGGGAATAATCCCGAACAGGGGTGTCCAGCGTGTCTGAAACGGTCCCAATCAGGGAGTGGGGACCACCCCTTCCCAGCACCCTTCCAGATTTGACGGCTTAAACGTCTCCGCATGCTCTTACGGAGTTAAGCCGGAGCAGGGCCCTGATCTGATCGGAGCAAAAACAAGCGCCCTGATCTGGCCCTCATCCTGCTTCTTTTTTCGTCAGGGTGTGGATCGCTCCGGCCACGGCGCCAATGCCGATGTCTTCGTCCAGACTCGACGAATGGGAGTGTCAGAAGAACATTGAGATCACCGACGAGGAGCATTCTTCAATCAATCTGGTCCTGAACGAAAGGCACAAAGATTGGAACTACGCCATCAGCCCATAGGTGAATTATTAGAAATTTTTAATCAGTATCTTAGAGACAACGGACTCAGTTCATAACCTACGGCGATGATTGCAACTGGCAGCGAGAACATCGCCCGTCCTGCCGATGCAGAACCTCTTTCCTGAAATGCTTCGGCCGGCAGTCCAGCTCCCTTTTGAATTCAGCTGCGAACTTCCCCTCCTTGAGATAGCCATACCTGAGGGCAACCTCCCCCATGTTCCTCGCCCCCAGTATAAGGTCTGCGGCTGCGCTCTGGAGCCTGATGCGTTTGTGAAAGGAGTATGGAGTGTCGCCGTACACGCTCTCAAATCTGGAGCATATGCCGCATTTGTCCATGCCCTCCTCTGCGCATATGGAAGCTATGTCGGCGGGACAGGACAGGTCAGAGACGAGGCGGTCGTACATCACGTCCTCCTTGCCTCTGACCACGGCCCTTGATTCAATATCCGGCCTCTGTTTAGCGGATTGGACTCCAGATATGACGTCCTTCACCAAGGCTGTCACCAAGCTTTCGTCATGGCTTGCCTGTACCGACTTCCGAATGGCCAAAACATCAGCCATGAACCTGCTGGACAAACGGAGAGGGATTGGCAGAAAAGTTTGGCGTTCGAGCATCCCTGTCATATCGGCGACATCGTTTCCATCGGAAAAAACAAATCTGCTCATGTCCACCCCGATGGTTATGGACTCATAGCATCCCGTGAGCACCGACATGTATGCGCGGGTGCTGGTCGGACGATAGACTATGCTGGTTCCGGGAACGAGGGATATGGCCCTGATTCCGTCGCTGATGCTCATCCTGCCAGCCAACGTGGTGTCGATCATTACGTAGTTCATATCCCCGACACGGTTCCGATTCGAAAGGAACCTCATGTCGGTCGTCATATGGTTGATGACGAAACCCCCTTCGAAAATATGGCAGAACACGTCGGCGCGGCCTTGGCCTGACCTCATATGATACTCGTAGCCCCCGTCGAAGGGCTTCACTTCGAAATCATTCCCTATCTTGATCTCCATGACAGCGCATGTAACGCCTTATGCCTATAAAAAAACTCCAAAATTTGAACTTTTTAGGTTCGATTAAATATAATGACCAAAAAATGACACATGGATGATGCGCCCGGTCGTCGGAAATCGTCCGGGCGGTCATAGGATTGATAAGATGGCAGACAAGAAAGCGTTGATAGCTGTCGCGGTCATTGCCGTTGTGATCATCGCGGCCTGCGCGGTCCTCATGCTGAACAACAGCGGCGGAAGCGAAAAGCCTTCCGACAAGGAGACAGTGACCGTGACGGACCTTGCCGGGCGCGAGGTCAAGCTGGAAGTGCCTCTCAAGAGGATAGTTTGCGGGGACGCCGAAGCGATGACCCTAATAGCGGCCGTGGCCGGAAGCGACTTCAAGAATATGGTGGTAGGCTACGACAGCAACTTCAAGACCTACTACCCGGACCAGAAGAAGATGTGGGAATCCGGAGGCATGGACTTCGGGAAGATGTCCGAGGTCGGCAGCTTCCAGGACGGCAACTTCAACTGGGAAGCAGTCGCAACCTTGAATCCCGATGCAGTGTTCATCCCGATGTGGTGCTACGAGTACGGGATGGTGAGCGAGGACACAGTCAAGAACATGGCAAGCAAGGGCGTGCCCGTGGTCCACCTCGACCTCTACATGTCCAAGCTGGACCCGATCACGATGCAGAAGAACTGCGACATCCTCGGGAAGATCTTCAACAACAAGGCCACGGCCGACAGGGTGAGCGGCTTCTACAAGTCGCAGGTGGAAAAGGTCTCGTCCAAGCTCTCGCAGGTCCCTGCGGAGAAGTACACCTATTACTTCGAGATGATGACTGCCCTGGAGAGCTACGGAGGGACCAACTCCACGAATTCGACGATGTACCTCAACCAGAAGAACATCGTCAGCGGTCCCGGGTCTTCGGTCAGCCCCGAGGCGTTCGCCACCGGCAACGTTTCGTTCGCCTTCCTCGGAGCGTTCAGCGCCTATTCCGCCGTAGGGAAGAACATCGGATGGGGCTCGACCGTGACCCAGACCGATATCGACAGCTATGCGAAAGCCCTGTCCAAGAGGGCGGGATGGGACGAGTCCCCTGCGGCGAAGAACAAGGAGGTCTACGTCGTCAACGGCGCCCCCATCAGCAACATGGACTGCTGGTTCCTGTACCAGCTCAACGCGAAGACGATGTTCCCCGAGATCTACGGGGACCTGGACCCGATCGGGACCCTCGGGCAGTTCTACAAGGACTTCATCCCATGGATATCGATCAAAGGCGTTTGGTACTTCAGCACAGGCGGGAAGATCGGCCAGCTTTCCGACGAGGGCGGAAAGGAGACGACGAGAACCGTCACTGTTACGGATCTCGCAGGCCGCCAGGTTGAGGTCAGCACCCCTGTGAAGAGGATAGTCTGCGGCGACGCAGAGGCCATGACCCTAATCGCCGCTGTTGCAGGACAGAACTTCACCAATATGGTCGTAGGTTACGACAGCAACTTCAACACCTATTACCCCGACCTGAAGGCCATGTGGGAGGACGCCGGAATGGACTTCGGGAAGATGACCGAGACCGGAAGCTTCATGCAGGGGACGTTCAACTGGGAGACCGTCGCCTCTCTGGACCCGGACGTGGTCTTCATCCCGACATGGTGCTACGTATACGGTATGATCAGCGAGGACACGGTCAACAACATGGCCAAGGCCGGGATTCCCATAGTCAACCTTGACCTCTTCCTGAACAGGCTCGATACGGCGACGATGCAGAAGAACTGCGACGTCCTGGGCGCCATATTCTCCAACAAGACGACGTCTGACAGGCTTTTCAGCTTCTATAAGGCGCAGGTGGAGAAGGTCTCATCCAAGCTCTCGCAGGTCCCTGCCGACAAATACCAGTTCTATTACGAGATACTCACGCACCTGGGCATATACGGGCAGAGCAACGCCGACAGCAACAAGATATTCCTGGGTCAGAATGACATCATGTCCAGCATCTCCGGCGATGTGATCAGCGCCGAAGCCTTCGCCACGAGCGGTGTCGACTTCATTTTCCTCGACACGATGAGATCCTACGCCGAATGCGGGAAGGTCATCGGATGGAACGCTTCGGCCACGAAGGCCGACATCGATTCGATAGCGGAATCCCTCTCCAAGAGGCAGGGATGGAACCTCGTCCCAGCCGTGGAGAACAAGAAGGTCTACCTTTTCGACAACATGTCCCTCGGGAGCATGTTCGACGTCTGGTTCATCTACCAGTTCCTAGCCCAGAAGATGTTCCCCGATGTCTATGGGGATCTCGGATCGCTTGAAACTCTCGATGGCTACTACGAGGAGTTCCTCCCCTGGGTCGACTTCAAGGGCGTTTGGTATCTCGGCCTCGACGGCGAGATAGGAAGCACGTCCTGATCCTGCAGGCCTGCGAAACCTCTTCCAAACCTCTTAAAGACCTATCAAGGGGACTTCAAATGGGACTTGAAATAGCAGAGGACGACTCTCTGAAATCTGGCGGATACGACTCCCTGATGGGGAGGCGCAGGCTGTTCATACTGGCAGCCGCCGTCGCCTGCGTCGTCGTTTTCTTCGTGGATCTGGCCGTAGGGTCGTCGGGCATGTCGGTGATCGACGCGTTCACGACGCTCGTGATGCCCGGACAGGCCACTTCGATGCAGAGGCTGATAGTGTTCGACATACGCCTTCCGGCCACGCTCATGGCCATCGGCGTCGGGATGGCCCTGGCCCTCGCCGGAGCGGTCATGCAGACCATACTGGACAACCCGATGGCCGAGCCCTACACGCTGGGGATATCCTCGTCCGCCGGGTTCGGCGCGGCGCTGGTGATAGTTCTGGGGATATCCGCCGCTGGGGCCGGGATGCTTTACATATCCATAGGCGCCTTCGTATGCAGCATGGCCGCATGTGCGGTCATATACCTCATCGCGAGGTTCAGGTCGTCCGACAAGACCACTATCCTCCTGACCGGGATAGCGATCTTCTTCACCTTCCAGGCCCTTCTGTCTACGCTGCAGCTGATGGCTAACGGGAACCAGCTGTCGGAGATCGTGTTCTGGATGTTCGGAAGCATGTCCAGGGCCACAACGGACCAGTTCGTCATCGTTCTCGCGGTGCTGGTGGCGTCCTCCATAATATTTCTCTGGAACTCCTGGAGATACACAGCGCTGAAGCTGGGCGACGCGCATGCGGCTAGCCTCGGAGTAAACGTCATGACTCTGAGAAGGATGACCCTGATCGTGGTCTCGGTGCTTACTTCCGTGGCTGTCTGCTTCGTAGGGACCATAGGGTTCATAGGGCTTATCTCCCCGCACATATCCAGGTTCCTGGTCGGAGAGGACCACAGATACTACATACCCATGTCCATGCTCGTCGGAGCGGTCGTGCTGATCGTGGCCAACATGTTCAGCAAGGTGGTGACGGCCCCTGCGATCTTCCCAATAGGGATACTCACGTCCCTCATAGGGATCCCGTTCTTCTTCTACCTGGTGCTATCGAAGAGGAGGTTCGCATCATGACCTTGAAGGTCGAAGGGATAACCTGCGGATACGGAGGAAAGGAGGTCCTCCACGGAGTCACGTTCTCGTCGGATGCCAAGCTGATAGCCGTGGTGGGTCCGAACGCCGCGGGAAAGTCCTCGCTGATCAAGTGCATAGCGGGGCAGATGCACCATGGAGGGCACGTCTCGTTCAAAGGAACGGAGATAGGTCGCCAAGAGGCCGTGTCCGCGGACATGGTGGGGTACATGCCGCAGCAGCACATGAACCCGGTGTCGATGACCGTCTACGAGGCTATACTCCTGGGAAGGCTCAACCACATCAGATGGAGCCCGAGCCAGCACGACAGGAGGATCGTCGACCATGCAATCCACGAGCTGTCCCTTGACCCCATCGCGGACAAGCGCATCAACGAGCTCTCCGGGGGCCAGATGCAGATGGTGTCGATCGCCCAGGCGCTCGTGAAAGAGCCGGAGCTCCTGCTGATGGACGAGCCCACGAACAACCTGGACCTCCAGAAGCAGCTGGAGATGTTCGAAGTGGTGAGAATCCTGTCCGAGCAGCGCGGACTGGTCGCCATGATGATCCTCCACGACCTCAACATGGCCTCGCGCTTCGCCGACGAGATCGTGGTCCTTAGCGGAGGCGAAGTATACGCGCAAGGGAAGCCTGGAGAAATCACAACGCAGAAGATGCTCAGGGACGTGTACCATGTAGAAGCTGACGTGGTCGAAGATCGCGACGGGCTGCCGCATGTCATCGCCTACGGCTCCCTGGACGAAGGAGGAAGGACATGAGCGGAAAAAGGGCCGGCCGCATAAAGGAGTTCGAGAAGTATGCCCAGGGCAGGCATCACTTCATCGCTGTCGCCATGATCGGCTCCGCAGCCAGCGCAATCCTGTCCGTGATCCCCTTTTACATGATTTGGCGGATCATAAAGACGGCGATAGAGGGGGGCGAGGCCGACGCCATGATAGGCTACGGGTGGATGGCCCTGGGGTTCGCCCTTCTGTCGATTCTTGTGTACCTGCTGTCGCTTCTGCTGTCGCATCTCGCCGCGTTCCGCATATCCAAGAACATGAAGAAGGCCATGGTCAGGCACGTGCTCTCACTCCCGCCGGGATCCCTCGACGAAGAGGGGAGCGGCAGGACAAGGAGGATCATCCAGGACTCAGTGGAGTCCACGCACGAGTTCATAGCCCACAACCAGCCTGATCTTGCTTCCACGTACGTC
This sequence comes from Methanomassiliicoccaceae archaeon, assembly GCA_016281925.1. Lineage (GTDB taxonomy): Archaea > Thermoplasmatota > Thermoplasmata > Methanomassiliicoccales > Methanomethylophilaceae > Methanoprimaticola. Next base: position 2,714 of record JAEEJP010000057.1, on the reverse strand, counting down.
CTCCCGTTCGCCATGGTGGCCATCCTGGCGGTGTTCGACTGGAGGCTGGGGCTGGCGGCGCTGCTCCCCGTGGTCCTGGGCATGTACATTTCCAAGGCGATGACGGGGAGGAAAGAGATGGCAGAGAGCATGAGGCAGTGGCAGGGGTCCATGGCCGACGTCAACAACAAGTCCGTGGAGTACGTCCGCGGGATATCCGTCATAAAGGTGTTCCAGCAGACCGTCGACTCCTTCCAGAGCCTCAAATCGTCGATAGACGCCTATGCGGACTTCTGCCAAGGCTATACCGAGATGGCGCGCATGCCCATGACGGGGTTCTTCACCCTGATAAACAGCTGCACGTCGTTCGTCATCGCGGCTGCGGTGGCCATCATGGAGCTCTTAGAGAACGGATCCGTGTCCCAAGGACTCCTTGTCAGCACGATCTTCTACATCGTGTTCACGCCCGCCATCAGCGTCCTGATGATGAGGATAATGTTCATGTCCGACCAGACATACAGGGTCGACGACGCCCTGGAGCGCGTCAATGGCCTCCTGTCCATGAAGCCCCTCGAGGAACCTACGACCCCGACGGAACCAGAAGGGCACAGCATCTCGTTCGATAACGTCAGGTTCTCGTATTCCGAAGGGTCGTCGCTCGCGATAGACGGCGTCAGCCTGGAGATGAAGCAGGGCACCGTCACGGCCCTGGTCGGACCTTCCGGGAGCGGGAAGTCCACCCTGGCCGGCCTGGCAGCGAGGTTCTGGGACCCGCAGGAGGGGACCGTCTCCATGGGCGGAAAGAATCTGAGAGAGATCGGGAGCACCAATATACGCTCTTTCGAGAGCTACGTCTTCCAGAACAACCACCTCATAAAAGGCTCCCTGCTGGACAACGTCCGCCTGGGAAGGCCAGACGCATCCGCGGAAGAGGTGGACGAAGCGCTGAGGCTGGCCCAATGCGACGACATCGTGTCCAAGATGCCGGACGGGCTCTCCACCATAATAGGCCCGGGCGGCGTCCACCTCTCGGGAGGGGAGGTCCAGAGGATCTCCATAGCCAGGGCCATCCTCAGGGACGCCCCGGTGGTCATCCTAGACGAGGCCACCGCGTTCGCCGATCCAGAGAACGAGCATCTGATCCAGAAGGCCTTCGAAGAGCTTGCCAAAGGTCGCACTGTGCTCCTCATCGCCCATCGCCTCACCACGGTTCGCAACGCTGACCTGATCTGCGTGATGGAAAAGGGGAGGATAGTCGAGTCTGGAAGGCATGACGACCTGATAGCCGCCCGCGGAAAGTACAAGGCCATGTGGGACGACTACCAGAAAGCCCTCTCCTGGAGGGTGAAGGGGGCGACGTCATGAGCTTGGGCTCCACTATTAAGCGCAGGTACGGGCTGTCGGACCTGCAGCTGCGCAACCTCAAGAGAGCGACCGCCGCCGCTCTGGTAACGGACTTCGTGCTGATGGTCCCAATGATGGTCACCATAATGTTCGTCTCCGACCTGATGGGGGACAACGAGTACGACTTCGACCTCAACCCTTGGATGTACGTCGCGATATGCGCCCTGCTGATGGCGGTCACGGCATTCGCATACAGGTACGAGTACAACCGCTGCTTCTTCGACACTTACCAGGAGAGCAGGAGCGTCCGTATTGGCATGGCGGAGAAAATGGGCAGGATCCCCCTTTCGTTCTTCTCGAAGAAGGACCCAACAGACCTCACCGTCCGCATGATGGGGGACGTCACGATGCAGGAGAACGCCTTGTCCCACTGGCTCCCCGCACTGATGGCGTCGCTGGTCTTCACCCCCATCGTGGGGTTCATGGCCATCGCCTGGTCCCCCCTGCTGGGGCTCTCGATGTTCTGGCCCATACCTGTCGCCTTCGCCATCGTCGTCCTGTCGTCGAGGATCCAGAGGAGACAGAACAGGATCAAGTTCGACAAGATGGAGGAGGTCGTGGAGATGATCCAGGAGTCCATCGAGTGCTCGGACGACCTCAAGGCCAACGACGCGCAGGCTCCCTACCTGAAGAGGCTGGAGAAAGAGATGGACTCCGTCGAAGGGGCGGAGGTGAGGTGCGAGCTGACCACCGCCATGTTCGTCACGGGCGCGCAGGCGGTCATGAAGCTGGGCCTCGCCACGACGGCCATAACGGGCGCGACGCTGTTCGCCGAAGGGTCCATACCCCTGATATACCTGATAGCCGCCCTGATAATGGTCGGCCGCATATACGACCCGATCAACATCGCTCTGCAGAACCTTGCAGCCATCCTGATAGCCGAGGACCACTGCGAGCGCATCCAGGAGATAAACGACCTCAAGACGCAGACCGGCTCGACGGAATTCGACCCTCGCGATTACGACATCGAGTTCAAGAACGTTGGGTTCTCGTACAGCGACGGGCAGCAGGTGCTCTCCGACATCTCGTTCATTGCAAGGCAGGGGGAGGTCACCGCGCTGGTAGGCCCTTCCGGGAGCGGGAAATCCACGGTAGCCAGGCTTGCCACGAGGTTCTGGGACACGGGCAGTGGCACCATAACGCTGGGAGGCATAGACATAAAGACTGTCGATCCGGAGACGCTCATGTCCAAATACTCCATAGTGTTCCAGGACGTGGTCCTCTTCAACACCAGCATCATGGACAACATCCGCATCGGGAGGAAGGGCGCCACCGACGAGGAGGTCATGGAGGCCGCGCGGAAGGCGCAGTGCGACGAGTTCGAGATCGGA
>JAEEJP010000056.1 GCA_016281925.1 Methanomassiliicoccaceae archaeon | reverse complement strand
CCTCATCCTGTCTTTGGACGGCTCGCTGATGAAATGGTTGCGGATGCCGTTCTTCGTGAGTATGTTGAACCAGAACTTCGCGGTCCTGCAGAGGGTCTCCCCCTTGTGCGGGATCTTCGACGGAATGATCTTGTCGAAAACGGAGATGTTATCGGTATAGGCGAACTCCAAGGTATCGTCGTCTACCTTGTAGACCTCTTTGACCTTGCCGGTCATTATGTGCTCCATGCGCCGCTAATCTCCCAGGTGTTAGATAAGTGCTTGCAAAACGTCGGACGAGCAAGCAAAGCCCGCCCGGAAAACTGTTTCAGCTCTTCCCGCGGAGATCTGCGGTCTGCATGGACATGGAGCTCAGATCGACGGCCACAAGCTTCCCGGCGGTCTCCGTCCCCAATCCGGATATGATTTTGAGGACTTCCACTGCCTCCATCGCCGCTATGACGGACACGGCGGCCCCGAACACGGGCACTCCGACGCCTTCCCCGGCGCAGGTGCCGATCATATCCCTAAGACTGGGGGTCCCGCCGGGTATGGACACGGCTATCTGGCCTTCGAATCCGCTGATCCCACCGTGGACCAGAGGCTTCCCCTTTGCGTAAGCGTAATCCGCCAGCTTCATCCTGCTTCCCATATTGTCCAGGCAATCGACGATGATGTCGCAGGGATCGAACATGGATTCGGTGCCGTCGCCGAAGGGCTCGGAATGGACTTCGATCTCGGCGAGCGGGTTCAGCGCCATGATCCATTCCGCGGATATCTGGGATTTGGGCCTCTGATCGCCCGCGGAATAGATGAACTGCCTGTTCAGATTCGTTATGTCGGGATAGTCCGGATCAGACAGGACGTAGCGGCTGACCCCCGCCTCCGCCAGCAGGGTGATCAGAGTGACTCCCAGGCCGCCACAGCCTGCCACCCCTACTGTCGCATTCATTATCCTTTCCTGCCCTTCCCCGCCGAATATCGGCAGCTGGCGCTCGAATCTTCCTCCGATCATAGTTTGCCCTCCAGCAGCTCCTTCATCACTTCCAAGGCCGTGGATACGGTCTGTTCCCTCACGGAATCCCTGTCTCCGCCGAACACGTTGCGGCATACGACTGTCCTGGGGCCGTCTGCCACCGCTATGTAGACCAGACCTACGGGTTTCCCGGGCGTCGCCCCTCCCGGCCCCGCTATCCCGGTGACGGCTATGGCCGCATCCGTGCGGAATACTCTCTGCGCGCCCGCGGCCATCTCCGATGCGGTCTGCTCAGAAACGGCGCCATATTTCTGGATTGTTTCCGGGTTCACTCCCAGGAGATCGGTTTTGGCCTCGTTGGAATACGATATGATGCCGCCCATATAGACTCCGGAAGAGCCTGGAACGGCGGTCAGAGCCCCTCCGATCAGGCCTCCCGTGCATGATTCGGCGGTGGACAGAGTCTTTCCCATGTCCGCTAGGAGGCTTTCCAGGGCCTCGGCTTCGGAGAGGGGCATTGTCCCCGCCTCCCGAGATGTCCCTGAGCCTTCCGACACCGTCTATATCGTCCATGACTTCCGATACGGCTTTCGGCACCAGCGACCTCCATTCCTCCCCGGCGACGATCCTGCGGCGGATCTCGGTGCCGGAATAGACCTCGCGGTTGTAGAGAGGCGAAGCGCGGACTTCGAATCCGGCCTCCTCGAAAAGACGCCTGGTCAGAGGATTGTTGGTGTATACGCGCCTGAAAGGCGGCGACATCGACACCACATGCGACACCCACACGGAATAGCGGTTCAGGTCCTCCATCGGGACGATGCTGTAATTGCCGATGCCGGCGTCATCCATCGAATTCTCGATCATCAGATATCTCTCGCCCGCGGTGAAAGGATTGTCCGGATGATGGGAATACTGGGCGCTCCCTATGCCTACGATGAGATGGTCCGACTCTGATGCGCACTTCCTGATGACGTCCATATGGCCGTTGTGGAAAGGCTGGAACCTCCCCACCACCATGGAATACGCACTATAGTCGTTTCTGGTCATGCCATGGAGTACTGCGAATCCCTATAAAACACTAATTTGGAGCGGATACGCCGGAAACCGCACTCTGAACGGCCAGCAATCTGATTATGATTCCAACTGCGCCTTTGATATGGCCGTCGGATGATCGATGAATGAAAGCGGACCCTGCATTCATGCCTTCGGCCCAACCTTATTCCCCAGGTATGAAAACCTCTGGTTATGCCCATCTTTGGACGACTGCCTGACATGCCCTTTGCCTATCAGAATATCCAGATCGTTGCGTATCGTCTGCGGCGATACCCCCAGCACCGAGGACAATTCGTAAATGATCTGGGGTACATCCGAATTCATCAGACAAGCCAATATGTCGGCCTGCCTTTGGGTGATGCCGCCTGCATCCATCAATTCCATGACATGTCTGCGTTCGTCGATCTTCTTTCTGAGATAACCTGCGAATATCTCGATGGAGTGCATTATCATCTTTATGTTGTAATCCAGGAAATATGTGACATCGTTATCGTCGGTCTCGCTCAGCTGATATGCTTCCTCATATCCGCCTTATGCTCCTTGATTGCTTTCGATATCGACAGATATCCCATTACCGAATAACCCTCTTTCATCGTATACCAGTAGAACAGGGATCTGGAGACGCGCCCATTGCCATCCATGAATGGGTGCATATATGCCGTGATGAAATGGATCAGCATCCCTTTGACTATCGGATGGATATAATTCATCTCATCGTTGGCAAATGTGCACAGACTGCCGACCATAGGTCCGATAAGCTCATGGTAAACCGGTTCATGATAGACCTCTCCAGTCAGCACATCTCTGACGGCAACAGAGTTGTCTTCGCGGAATCTGCCTTCGTATTCGCTTTCTTCCAAGGTATCGCGGGTCACTATCCCATGCAGCTCCATGATGAATTCAGGCGACAATTCTTCCGAGTTGGACCTGATGAACTCCATGGCGCGAAAATTGTTCAGGATCATCATTTCAGACCTGTTTTTGGATCCGCGTTATCGCGCAGCATCCTCTTCGCTTCCTTGGTGGCCGTTACAGCCCCTTCTATCCGAAATTCTCGGTTTCTTGTAGGTATATCTTTGAAGGTATGTTTTTATTTATAAACTCCAAAAGCTGATTTAAATACTGTTTATAAATGGAAGGCTTTTTATATTATACCTACAATATAGGTATGTGGCAGAAATCTTCTATGTTCAGCGCGGGAAGAAGAAATACGCATACAGGAGCACCTCCAAATACGAGCCAGGAAAGAAATATCCGG
>JAEEJP010000055.1 GCA_016281925.1 Methanomassiliicoccaceae archaeon | reverse complement strand
GGTATCTGTAGGGGAACCTGCAGATGGATCACCTCCTATGCGGGGCGGGCCTCCCGGCCCGCCCCTTGCCCGCCCACAGCGGCGGGCCCGCGTTTCGCGGTTCCTTGGCGGCTTGCCATGCGCCAAACGTAGCATCGAACGTCATTCTTTTCTTTTGCAGTTAATGTTCAGTTGTGATTATCCGAGTTATTCCGTTCTGATTTTATCCTGAAGCTGTGCAAATGTTGATTCATTTATTCTATCGGCATCTGCGGCGATTCCATCGAAGCAAACCGTTTTCAAATCTTCATGGAGCCCTATCCTGCCTGTATGTTTCAGAATGAGCGGGAACGGTCTATTTCCAGGGCATTGCAGCTGTGCGGCAGAATCCTTTGTGGGAACCGGCTTACTATATGGCATTCGCGTTCAGAATGGGCCTGGAAAACGTAAAAAAAAGAAGGCCGGTCGGCGGTTCCGATCGGCCGTTTGGTTCAGGCATCAGCTGCCGGCGTTTCCTGTGTTGTCGGTCGAGTCTTCGAATATGTCTCTGGACCCTATGATCATCCAGGTGACGAGGAACCCGATGATGATCCCTATGATGGACCAGAAGCAGAGTATCGTGGCTGCGAGACAGGTGATGACGGCTATGATCCACATTTTTCTCATGTAGACGCAGATGAGGCTGATCATTGCGGATATCCCGCTTCCGAGCCCGAGTCCTGCGGCATATGTGAGGTAGTTCTGTATGTTCTGCTGCGTGAAGTCGAACCCATGCGACTGCATCCAGTCTCTGAATTCGTCGCTGGCCCATATTGCGCTTGCCATGGAAGACGCTTCGAAAAGCGCGATGGCGGAGATTATGATTACAGGTATAGCATAGATGGCCAGAAGGAATATCAGCCAGTTCCTTCTCGCCATGAGGACTAGCGAGTTTATCTCCTTCTCTTGATCTTTAAGGCTGGCTTCTGCCGCAGAGCCGCTGATGACTTTGCCGCATTGCGGACAGAATTGCATGTCTGGTTCGACAGCATGTCCGCATCCAGTGCAGAATTTGCTTTCATCCATGGATGAAACACTGCATTTGTCCGTAATAATAATTATCTGACCGTTTTTTATGGGCATTATATACTGGACATGGGGCGCTTCGGCGGCCAGGGCAGATCCCTTTCAAAATCGGGTATCCTATGGCAGCGCGGCCGTGTGTCCAAGGTTATGGGCGCATTCTCGTCGCCGGCATGGATGTATGCGTTATAGTCCAACGGCAATAAAACATTTCTACAATGCATTTTTATGCGTTTTATGCAGAGGTTCGGACGCGGATTGCCATTATTTTTAACATTTTCTCGCCATCTTTAACTATATTAGATGTATAGGGTGCGCGAGAGGATACTGATGGCGGAGCATAAAGAAATCAAAGACATGAGTTTCGAAGAGTTCTTCGGAAAATCGGATGATGAAGCCAAGGCCAGCGCTGACAAGATAGCGAATGCCGACAGGCAGAAGTCGCCGAAGAACAGCCATGAAGGTTTCGACGGCTCCACGCCGAAGATCACTTATCACGACGGTAAGTTCTATCTCAGTATTCCCCGCTACAGAGGCAGAGGGCAGTTCAACACGGCCATAGATTGCGCTTTGGGAATAATTCCCATCCCTCCTTTGGAATCTGTTAAAATCCGCGAAGGCCGCATAACCCGCCCGGCTTCCGTCGATCTGACCTATATGGGGGTTTCGCCGCTGGAAAGTTTCACTCTCACCATCGACGGCATCAGCGTCTACGAAAATCCTCGGCGCGATCTTGCGCTCTTCGATTCCACGGGCTTTCCGACCTCCAGGGCCAGAGGCGAGACGTACGCCGTTTTCCTCAGGGGAACCCCTCTGAAGCTTGCGAAAGCCACCCTCCTCGGGACCGAATCCGTCGGCATAATCTCGGTGGCACATTATGAGGTGGGCGAAAGGGGCAGCATAAGGGTCGGCACCGAAGAAGCCCCCGCAAAAACCGAGTCCGTGGCCAAACCCAAAGCGAAGGCGGAGCCCGCGGCGGCCAAAACAGGGGGCAGCAAGAGCCAGAAGAAATCGGAGGCCGCCGAGCCCGCGCCCAAGAAACGCGCGAAGAAGGCGCCCGTCAAGGCATCCATTTCCCTTCCGGAAGGGCTGAAGGACGCTTCGATCTCCGTGGCCGGCGAAATCCTCCCTCTGTTCTCTTCGTTCCCGTCCGCATCCGTGGCCGTGGAAGGCTGCGAACCCTCGGAATGCACGGTGTGCGTCGCCGATTCCGCGGGGGAAATCGTCTACGGCCGTCTCCCAGCCGAAAACGGGCGCATGGAGCTCAGGACCGGGCGCGCGGAAGGCCTACTCACGGTGTCCGCGGAGAAGGACGGCAAAACCCTCGCTACCGCGAAGTATTACCTCATTCCCGATTTCTCGTGCGAGTATTCGGGCAAAGGCGACATACCCGAGGATACCGGCGTCAGATTCACGATGTTCGGGGAGAGCTATTCCAAAGACATCTACAGCGGCGATTTCGAAGGGCCGTATTACCGCGGGAACGAAGCGTTCAGCATCCTGTGGTCGGTGCCTGTGGTCACTTACGATCTCGGCGAAGGCCCGAAGCCTTATGAGCAGCTTTCTTTCGACGCAGACGAGCTCACGTCCGATATGCTCGTGGTCAAAGTCCGCGGCGCCAAGAAGAAGAAGCTGTATTTCGGCCAGGAGAACGGCAAGAAGGAGGACATAACGAAGGTATGGGACACCGATTCCGTCCAGATCAATCTGGTTCCCCTGCTGGACCAGGTGTATGCGTCCTCTGCTGCCTACTGTTTCTTCCTGTCGGTGAACTCGTTCCCCAACAGGAAATTCATCACGATCCGCAACCCCGAGAGCGTCAGAGCAGAAGCCAAAGACGGGAAGATCGTGATAGAAGCTGTCGGCAGCAAGGCGAATTATGTATGCAACATCTACCGCCAGGACAAGAGCTGCGATTCCATCCCCGTTTCCGAGGGCACGACAGAGATTCCGATACCCGAGGACGCGGTGGAAGCGGAGGTCATCGAGGTCTTCCGCGGCAACGCCCGCAGGTCCCACCGCATACTGGTGAGGCCGCTGCCTTTCGTCAGCCGCCAGGCAGGGGACGTCTGGCTTTACGTCAGCAAGGACAAGCGCATACCGATACCCGGCGGCATCTTCAAAGGCGGGGAGCCGGATATGGGCGAGGTGGAGAGATGGCACAAGAAGATAGTGAGCATGAACGCCGAGCTCAAGGCCGTCTCGCTCAAGGACATGAAAGCCGCTTTCTCATCTTTCAAAAGCTGATATGATGGCGCACAGATTCTCCAAGCTGTCTTCCGGGACGATGGACTCGTTCATAATGGGCCTCGTCGAGGTCGCCGCGCGTCCGGGGATGATATCTTTCGCCACCGGACTGCCGGATAATTCCCTTTTCGATGTGGATGGGCTGGCGAAAGCTTCCTGCGACGTCCTGAGGGATATGGGGGGCGGCGCTTTGCAATACGATACCGCAGCCGGATACATCCCGCTGAGGGAGCGCATAGCCGCGCGCTGCTCCAAAGAGCTTGGATTCAAGGCATCCTGGGAGGATGTCATTCTGACGAACGGATCCCAGGAGTGCTTCGATCTCATAGCCCGCATGTTCCTCGAGCCCGGCGACCGCATGGCGGTGGAGAACCCGGGGTATCTGGGTGCGATCCAGTCGTTCTCCGCTTACGGCCCCGAATTCACGGGCATAGACATGGGCCCGGAGGGCGCGGATGCCGGGCAGCTCCGCGAAGCCATATCCGGAGGAGCCAAGCTTTTCTATTCCATCCCCAACCATCAGAACCCCTCCGGGAACAGCTATTCCGATGCCGTGCGCAGGGATGTCGCGGCCGCCGTGGAAGGCTCTGGCTGCCTTCTCATCGAGGACGACGCCTACGGGGAGCTGGGATACCGTGGGCGCGCCGGGAAGACCATGAAATCCATGGCCCCCGAGGACACCGTGCTCACGGGATCGTTCTCCAAGACCATCTCGCCCGGCATGCGCATAGGATGGATGGTCGTCCCGGAATGGATGAGGGCCCAGGCGGGCAAGTCGCTGGAGGCCATGTCCCTCCAATCAGGTTCTTTCTGCCAGAAGGTGGTGGACCGCTTCCTGCAGGAGCACGATTATGACGCGTATCTATGGGAGCTGAGGAAGGCCTATCTCGCCAAGAAGGAGTTCTTCCTCGACGCCATGGAGGACTGCCTCCCCGATTCCATGGAATGGAACGACCCCCAGGGGGGCATGTTCGTCTGGCTGAAGTCCCCGGAAGGCACCGAGGCCATGCGCATATTCGACGCCGCCCTGGAGAGGAAGCTGGTCGTTATGCCCGGGAAGCCCTTCCACGTAAGAGGCGGCGGCAATACCCTCAGGCTCAATTTCGCCACCCCGTCGGAGGACCAGATCCGCGAGGGGATGAAGGCGCTCGGCGCGGCCTGCCGCGTGATCCTGGGCTGATTTTCCGCATCCCGCCTGCTCGCCTCCGACCTGCGCCCCATAGAATCTAATAAATATGACGTTGGGCTAGGGTCGTCAGATTAGGCATCCGTCCCGATGGACGGCCGCAAATCGAATCTATGCAAGTTCAGAGGTGAAAACATGGGAAACGGCCTTTACACCGCAAGGAAAATGAAAGACGACCGCCAGAAATTCCGCTGGCTGGACAGAGGCTACAAGAAGAGGGTTCTCAAGCTCAGGGAGAAATCCGACCCTCTCGAGGGATCCGCGCAGGCCCGCGGCATCGTCCTCGCCAAGACCGGAGTCGAAGCCAAGCAGCCCAACTCCGCGATCAGGAAGTGCGTCAAAGTCCAGCTCATCAAGAACGGACGCCAGATCACCGCGTTCGCCGTCGGAGACGGAGCCATCAACTTCATCGACGAGCACGACGAGGTCATGGTCGAAGGTATCGGCGGAAGGATGGGAAGATCCTACGGAGACATTCCGGGGGTCCGTTACAAAGTCATCAAAGTCAACAACGTCTCTCTCGACCAGATGGTCAGAGGGAAAACCGACAAACCTGTGAGATGATATCATGGCAGACGAAATCATCGCCCAGAAAGCACTGATCTTCGGCAAATATGACACCGCCGAGGTCATCGTCAACGACGGCGGGCTCGCCAAATACATCGATCTCACGCCCACCAACGTGCCCCACTCCGGCGGGAAGCACGCCAACAGGTGGTTCGGAAAATCCAAGCTGAGCATCGTCGAGAGGCTCATCAACAACATCATGAGGACCGAGAAGTACACCGGAAAGAAGATGAAGGCGTACAAAGCGGTCTCCGACGCGTTCGACATCGTCGCCGCAAGGACCAAGAAGAACCCCATCCAGGTTCTGGTCGAGGGCCTCGAGAACGCCGCACCCCGCGAAGAGGTCACCAGGCTCCAGTTCGGAGGCATCTCCGTGCCCAAAGCTGTCGACATCTCCCCCCAGAGGAGGCTCGACATCGCCCTCAGGAACCTCAGCACCGGCGTCGTCAACGCGTCAGCCAAGAACAAGAAAGCGATCCACGAGTGCCTCGCCGACGAGATCATGCTCGCCGCCAAAGGGGACATGACCTCCTACTCCGTCGCGAAGAAAGAGGAGATCGAGAGGGTCGCCCAGTCCGCCAGATGAACGGGTGAGTGATTATGGGACGCAGAGAAGACAACGCGAAGAAAGCAGTCGAACTGATGAAAGATCAGAAGCTGATCAGGAACCTGGGGACTGCCGCGCACATCGACCACGGAAAGACCACCTTCTCCGACAACCTCATCGCCGGAGCAGGGATGATGTCCTCCGAGACCGCCGGTGAGCAGCGCCTGCTGGACTACGACGAGCAGGAAGCCGCGCGCGGTATCACCATCAACGCGGCCTCCGCTGCGATGGTCGTTCCTTACAAGAACCCTCAGACCGGCGCCGCCGAGCACTATCTGGTCAACCTCATCGACACTCCCGGACACGTCGACTTCGGCGGGGACGTCACCAGGGCCATGAGGGCTCTGGACGGGGTTTACATCCTGTGCTGCGCCGTCGAAGGCATCATGCCCCAGACCGAGACCGTCATCAGGCAGGCTCTGAAAGAGAGGGTCAGGCCGATGCTGTTCATCAACAAGGTGGACAGGGCCATCGTCGAGCAGCAGCTCACCCCCCAGATGATGATCGAGAAGTTCTCGAAGATCATCACCCAGTTCAACCAGAAGATCATGAACATCCTCCCTGCCCCTCTGAACAAGCAGTGGCAGGTCAGCCTCCAGGACGGGACTGTGGCCCTCGGATCCGCCTACAACAACTGGGCGGTCTCCATCCC